>QEUZ01000129.1 GCA_003577355.1 Chloroflexota bacterium
GTGCGTGCCGCATCAGGAGATCATGGGCGAGATGCAGGCCCTCCTCAAGTACGGGGTCGTCGAAACCCCGCTCGACATCATCCAGATGCTGACGGTCAACAGCGCAATCCTGCGCGGGGATGCGGCCGACCTGGGCACACTCGAGCAAGGCAAGCTGGCCGACCTGGTCGTCATCTCC
Source organism: Chloroflexota bacterium (assembly GCA_003577355.1). Classification (GTDB taxonomy): domain Bacteria; phylum Chloroflexota; class Chloroflexia; order Thermomicrobiales; family CFX8; genus CFX8. Next base: position 179 of record QEUZ01000129.1, read on the forward strand.
GGCGACCCGTTGCACGACATCACCGCGCTGGGCAACGTCGTGCATGTCTTCGTCGGTGGCGAGCAACTGGTCACCAACGGTCAGATGACTGACTGGTACGACTGGTAGGCGCGTGCAGGGAACAGGAAGGAGACAACGCCCATGACGGCGGAACTGCTCCACGACGCAGAAGCGGCGATGTCTCCGCTGCGGGCACGCCTGGCGCGCCGCATCGGTTCGCCGGACGAGTCCTTCCGCACGCGCATCCAGGCGATCGCCCGCACGGTCGATAATGTCGTGTCGATGGGCCCGGGCGACCCCGACCTGCCGACCCCCCAGCACATCATCGACGCCGCCAAGCGGGCGTTGGACGACGGCTGGACCCACTACACCCCGCCCCCGGGGGACATCCGCCTGCGGCGCGCCATCGCGACCATGGTCGCCGCGACGCGCGGGGTCGCCTACGACCCGGAATACGAGGTCATCGTCACGCTGGGGGCGGAAGAGGGCATCTACATGTCGCTGCTGACCCTGCTCGACCCCGGTGACGAGGTGCTGCTCCCCAGCCACCGCTTCACCACCTACGACTGGTCGATCGAGATGTCCGGCGGCGTGCTCGTGCCCTACCCAACGATCGCCGACGGCCAGTTTCACCTGAGCGTCGACGCCATCCGCGCCCGCATCACCCCACGCACGAAGATCATCGTCGTCGTCTCACCCGATAACCCCACCGGCGGCGTCGCCACCCGCGAGGAGCTCGCCGCCATCGCCGACCTGGCGCGGGAACGCGACCTGCTGGTCATCACCGATGAGATCTACAGCAAGTTCGTCTTCGATGGCCGGGAGCATCACAGCATCCTCTCGGAGCCGGGCATGCGCGAGCGCACCCTGCTGATCGACGGCTTCTCCAAGTGCTATGCAATGACCGGCTGGCGGGTCGGCTTCATGACCGGCCCAGCCGACTACATGCGCGCGATCGTCGAAGTCAAGCACACCCTCTCGATCTGCACGCCGGCAGTCTCCCAGGCAGCGGCGCTGGCCGCACTGGAAGGCCCGCAGGACTGCATCGCGGAAATGCAGGCGATCTACGACGCCCGCCGGCAGGAGCTGCTCGGCGCGCTGGCCGATATGGACCTGGCGTTCATCTACCCCGCTGGCGGGTTCTATGTCTACGTCGACATCTCCTCCACCGGCATGACCTCCGAGGAGTTCGCCCTGCGCCTGCTGGCCGATACCGGGATCATGATGCTGCCTGGCACGATATTCGGCGGGCGCGACCCCGACGCCCACAAGTTCATGCGGATGTCGCTGCTCGTGCCGAACGAACGGCTGACGTCCGCCCTCGAACGCATGGAACCGGCGATCAAGCGCTACCGCAGCGAGGCCGCCGAAGCCAGGCGAACCGCGCCATGACAACGGCCTGGGCCATTCGCTGTCGGTCCTGGGGTTGGAGTGCATCTCCCATATCCCATCGCCGCCCGGGAAGCCGTCGTCAGGTTCTCCGAGGGCGTGGCGTGGTGACGCGCGAGTGCGCCGGCAGGCCGGGGGTCTGGGGGCGTCCCCCAGCAATCCCCGTCCCATGCATCATTCTTCGATGTCGTCGTCAGGAGCTCTCAGGGTGCACGCGAGAAACGCCGACGCGCACGCTGCTGCGCGGTTGAAAGAGGGGTCAAGTCCGATGGACGCGCCGATTCGCACACTGCTGGTCGGGATCGGGACACGCGGGCGACACTGGACGCGCCTGGTGCACGAAGAGCCGCTGACCACGCCGGTCGGCTACGTCGACCCGGACGAGCGGGCGCTGGCCTGGGCGCGCGACACCTACGGCGCGCACCCGGACGACTGCTACGAGAGCCTGGTGCAGGCGCTGCGCGCGACGCAACCGGACCTGGTCGTGCTGGCAACTCCGCCGATGGGTCATGTCGAGGAGGCCGAAGCCGTCTTCGCCGCCGGGGCCGACCTGCTGGCCGAGAAACCGCTGACGCTCGATTTCGCCGGGTCGCTGCGCATCGTCCAGGCGGCCGAGGCAGCCGGGCGGCGGTTGATGGTCGGACTCAACTTCCGCTACCTGCCGACAACGCTGGCCGCCAAGCGGCTGATCGCCGAGGAGGTCGGCAAGCCGAGCTTCGCCCGCTTCATCTACTGGCTGAACCGCGACGGACGCCGCCCCGGCATCAACAAATACCCGTTGACCATGCGCCAGCCGATGCTCTACGAGCAGAGCATCCACCACCTCGACCTCTTCCGCTTCACCTACGACGCAGAGGTGGAACGGGTCTGGTGCCGTTGCCACAACCCGCCCTGGAGCATGTACGCCGACGACGCCACCGTCGCCGCGCTCCTGGAGATGAGCGATGGCCTGCTGGTCAACTACTTCGGCACCTGGTCGGGCCAGACAAAGGCGCAGGAGTTCCACTGGCGCACCGACTGCGCCAACGGCGCGCTCTTGCAACACGAGCAGTTCGCCGACCTGCGGGTTGCGCGCCCAGACTCCGCCGTCGAAACCCCGGTCGAGCTGCCGCCGATCGAGAATTTCGTCGACGACACCCGCGCGATGCTGGCCGACATCGCCCGCCAGTTGCTGGCCGGCGTTGCCCGCCCACATCCCTCCGGCATCGACCACCTGAAGACGATGGCGCTCACCGTCGCCTGCGACGAGTCGAACGTCACCGGCCAGCCGGTTGTCATGGCCGAGTTCTACGAGCGGCACGGCGTGCCAGAGGCGTGGCGCTAGCGCGCCACCACGGGGAATGTTCTTCCGCTGCGGCCCCGCACCGATACCGATAGTGAAGGGACCCACCCATGCCCGCCGCTTCCGAACGCTTCGTCGGCATCCAGATCAGCCCAGTCAGCTTCGTCGATGAGGGGGTCGAGCCGTTGCTCGACCTGTTGCAGACCCGTTTCGGGATCGACACGCTGCTGATCGGCACGATCTCCTGGCTGGGGTTGAAGGCGGGGCGGAGGGTATCCTGGCAGCTCGACGGCTGGCCCGACCACGGCAAGCCGGAGGTTGGCGACTTCAAGGGCGGGTCGTATATCGCCGACCACCCGCAGTACTACCGCAACACCTTCATCCGCGATTTCCGCTCGCAGGACGCCGAGACGCGCGACTTCGACGTGCTGGCCGAGGTCATCCCGGCGGCGCAGGCGCGCGGCATGCGCGTCTACCCAGAGGTGATGGAACCGCTCTTCAACTACGCCGGGCATGGTTCAGCCAACACCGTTGGCATCCCGAACCTGCCGCAGGTGCTGGAGGTGGACCACACTGGGCGGATGTCCGGCGAACCGTGCATCAACAACCCGGACTACCGCCGCTGGTGGATGTCGTTGATCGAGGACTACTGCCGCAGCTACCCGATCGACGGCATCATGTGGTGCAACGAGCGCCGCAGCCCGCTGGATAACCTGATCGCCGGCCGCACGCCCAACTGCTTCTGCGAGCACTGCCGCGAACAGGCGGTCAACCGGGGCATCGATGTCGAACGGGTGCGCGCCGCCTTCCGCGAGGCCTACGCCTACTTCCAGGCGGCCCGGGCGGGCGAGGAGTTCGTCGACGGCGCCTTCATCGAGTTCCTGCGCGTCGTCTACTTCAACCCGGAGATCCTCATCTGGGAACGCTTCTGGGTCGAGCGCAACAAAGACATGGACCGCGAGCTGTACGGCATCGTCAAGTGGATCAAGCGCGACCTGAAGTTCGGGCTGAACGTCTGGAACCGCAACCACCTCAACCCCATCCGGCGCGCCCAGTGGCCCTGGGCGGAAATGGCCACCTGGAGCGACTGGGTCAAGCCGATCACCTACCAGCACCAGTCCGGCGGGGTCTACCATGCCGAGATGAGCCACTTCCACCAGACGATCCTGCGCGATGTCACCCCGCAGGAGATGACGCCGATCATGTACAAGCTGCTCGACCTGGACGAAGCCCCCTGGGACGAGATCATCCAGAAAGGGTTCGACCCGGACACCTACGTCTACGGGCAATGCCGCAACGCCGTGCGCGGGGTCGGCGGCAAGGTGCCGGTCTACATGGGTATCGGGGTCGATGCGCCGCGCAACCGGGCGGACCAGGCCATCTGTACACCGGACATTGTGCGCCGCAGTGTGCTGGCGACCTACCGCGCCGGAGGCCAGGGGGTCGTCTTCTCCCCCAACTACGCCGGCATGAACCTGACCACGCTCGATGGCGCCGCCCAGGGGTTACGGGAGCTGGGCCTGCTGTGATGCCCACGGCCTGCAGGGCAGGCCGACAAGCTACCACCTGCCAGCCGCCTGGCAGAACCTGTCGATCCCGTCCGCGCAGGTGATGACAGAGGTGGTGACCGCCATCTCCATGTGCCCCGGCGCTTGTCGCCGCCCCAATCCCCCGCCCCCGGGAACCGTTCGGCGCGCTGCGCTGTATTGCGGGGCGAAGGAGGTGCACGATGCGACGGAACGTGCTTGGGCTGGTGCTTGGGGTGCTGGCGGCAATGGCGCTGGTCGCGCCAGTGGGGGCAGGCGGTTGGGCGATCACGACCCTCGATGCCGTGCCGGACGAGGTCACTGCTGGGGAGGATGTCACGATCGGCTTTACCGTCCTCCAGCATGGGCAAACCCCCGCCGTGCTGGACGAAACGTGGATTGAGATCCGCTCGCCGGAGACTGGGGAAACGTTGCTGTTCGCCGGGGCGCCGTCCGGTACGCAGGGGCACTACGTTGCCACAGTGCGCTTCCCGCATGCCGGCTCCTGGGAGTGGTCGGTGATCCAGGGCTGGTTTGGCCCACAGGCGCTCGGCACGCTGCAGGTAGCTGCGCCAGTGGCCGCAGGCAGCAGCGCGAGCGCTGGGGAGAGCGCCCTGCGGCTGGCCCTGCCGCTGGCGACGCTGACGCTGGGCGCGCTGTTCGTACTGCAGCTGGCTCTGTTGCGACAGGCCAGCCGGGGCGCCACGCCTGCCCCAGCAACGGGGGATTAGCCGGTGCGCCCCAACCGCTGGTCGCTCTGGCTCACCGGCCTGCTGGCGCTGGCCTGTGCCGTGGCAAGTGTCGTTGTCTGGACGCGCGACGCCGCGTCGCAGCCAGCTCCTCCGTCACAGGCCACGCAGACCCAGGCAGACCTCGTGGCGCAGGGGGAGACCCTCTTCCTGGCCAAAGGCTGCGCCGGTTGTCACCGGCTGGGCGGGCTGGCTGAGAGTATGTCGATCGGGCCGGACCTGACCCTGCTGGCGCAGAACGCCGGCACGCGCGTGGCGGGCATGACGGCTGAGGACTACGTGCGCGTGTCGATCCTCAACCCCAGCGCGTACATCGTCCCCGGCTACAGCGGGCAGTACGTCGCGATGCCGGCCCTGCCGGTGAGCGCGGCGGAGGTGGAGGCGCTGGTGGCGCTGTTGCTGTACCAGCGCGAGTAACGCCGGTCAGGCGAACGTCCTACTCTTGTCGAATTTCTTCCTACTTCCGGGTGATGTGCGCGGAGCGGGTGAGGGCCTAGTATGTACACATAATCCTTGACTGATTCTCTCCCTCTCCCTCCTCCACACGAGCGGGCGGCCGGACACAATCCGGTCGTTCGTGTGTCCAGCAGGTCGCAACTGCCCGCTACAATGCCCCGGTGAACACTCGGCACCGGAAAGGGTAGGCGCATGACTTCCCCCGCAGGACAGGGCTGGCTCGTTGAACGGGATGCTGCTGGCTTCCCGGGTGAACCCACGCAACGGTTTCAGGTAGCCCCGCCGGGCGGGATGGCGTCGCGGGCGTATCTCGCGGCGTTGCTCGATTTCGCGGCGCGCCTGGGGCTGGAGTCGAGCGCCCTGCCAGATGCCCTGTTCTCTGCCGAGGCAGCGCCGGGGCGCACGGCACTGAGCAGCCCAGAAGAGATCCTGGCGCTGTTCGGCACGCCGGGGGGTGACGTGTGGGAATCCGCCCCGCTGGAGCGCCCGGCGAGCGACTGCCTGACACGGCTGTTCAGCGTCGATGGCGCGCTGGAAGACCGCGATGGCGACCTGCTGCCGGATGCCTCGCGGCTGGCGTTTGTCCTGCCGGATACGCTGCCGGTGGAGGTCGCTGCCGAGCTGGCGAACGTCGCCGCCCGGCTAGGGCTGGAATCGGGCGGCATCTCCTTCCCACTGGTGCGGGCAGATGGCGCCCCCTTTGTCGTCGCACCGGGTGACGGCGCGGCAGAGCTGCGGGCGGAGGCTGGCGGCTGGCGGCTCAGCGGTGACACTGGAGAGATGGCGCGCTTGCTGGCGGCGGTGGCCTCCGACTGGCCGCGAGCAGTCGCTGGGCCGCCGGGGGCAGCAGAGGCGCTGGCCTGGCTGCGGCGCGGGCTGGCCGGCGTTGGCCCGGAGCCGGGCGTCCCGGGGGATGTCCTCTGGGAGCTGCAGTGGTCGGACCAGGCGGAAGAAGAGCGCCTGCTCGCTACCTTCCGGGCGGAGGTGCTACCGGCGCTCGCGGCCGGCAGCGGGCCGGCCGAGATCACCGTCTTCGCCAGTGAGCCGGAGGAGGTCCGCCAGCGCATCACCGCGACCCTGCGGGCAGAGTTGGCTACGGCTGGCGTGGGAGGGGCACAGGTCCAGGTGTTGTGCGCGTTCAAGGCAGGGCTCTCCTGGCTGCGCGAGGTGGTGCAACCGGCGGTGCAGCCGCTGCACCCCAGCCGGCTGGTGGTGCACTACCGGCGCTACGAGTCCACCGGCGAGGTCCCCGCGCTGGACCTGGCGATCCGCTGGGCACAGGAGCTGTTCCCCGGACCGGAGCTGCTGGCGCGCGACCTGGGTTTGCCGCTGGCGGCAATTGCCGTGGAGGAAGCCCCGGCCACATCCGGCGATGTCTGGCACGCCGAGGCGTTCGACGCGGCGGGGACATCCCTGGGCCACTGGGCCTGCTCACCACTCTGGCACGTGCAACCCTGGATACCGCAGTTTGCCGATGCCGGTAGCGTCTGTGTCACCACCGGCGGTTTCGCGCTGACCCAGGGCGGGCGACGCCAGGAGTTCCCGGTAGCGACCGACCTGGAGCGCTTCTGGGCGTTCTGGCAACACACGGTCGTGCCACGGGTACTGCAGCATATCGCCGCTGGTGGTGGCGCTCATGCCCACTTGCAGCCGTTCTTTGGCGCGCTGGAGGTCGAAGTCTGGGTCAGCGAGCCGAATGCGCGGCTGGGCATCCGCGAGGAGAACGATTCGGCCGCTGAGGCGCTGCACGAGGAGATCTACTTCGGCACGCTGGACACGCTGGAGCTGCTCGGCCAGCGCACGACTGGCGACCGCACCAGCACGCCGGGCGCGGTTATCCCGGTCGTCCATGTGCGCCCGGGGCAGGCGCCACGTGCCCAGGTGCGTCTGCGCCAGGCGCCGCCACGCCGCGCCCTGCCCTGGCCGGAGGTGCGGGTAGCCGCCCTGGGGCTTGCGCCCGACGGCGGGCTGCGGGCGACGATCGAGGCACACGTCGACGGCGCTGCGGCTGCGACGCTGGAACGCCTGCGTGAACTGGCGGCCATGCCAACCCCAGCCGACGGGCTAGCTGCAACCGTGCGCCTGGCCGGGGATACGGTTGCGCTGACACTGCCCTACGCCCCCCGGCTGGCCGCCGATACCCCACCGCACGCCGCACCGCCGATGGATACCAACATCCACGGCGCAGCAGTGAGCGACTGGGCAGCGCGGCTAGCGGCGCTACCGGAGGTCAGCGCCTGGGTGGAAGACATCTCCTACGAGGGTCGAGCAGTGTCGGCGCTCTGGCTGCACCCGCCAACGACAGGGCGGGCCTCGGCGACGAAGGCGGCGTTGCTGAAGCCCACCCACATCATCGTCGCCCGCCACCACGCCAACGAAATCTCCAGCACCAACTCGGCCTTCCAGCTCGCCTGGCTGTGCGCCACCGATCCGCAGTGGCGGCGCTACCTCGACCGCGTGACGATCCTGCTGCTACCCTACGAGAACCCGGACGGCGCGGCGCTGCACGCGCGCCTGGCGAGCGCCCCAGAGGCCGCCAACTGGAAGCACCACCCAGCACGCTACAACGCGCTAGGGTACGAGTTCGGCTTCGACCACCTGGACCCGGATTCGCCATTCGGGGAAGCGCGCGCCCGTGGCGCCCTCTGGCGGCGCTTCCCGGCTGATGTGCTGGTCGATAACCACGGCGTGCCATCGCACGAATGGGTCCAACCCTTTGCCGGGTTCGGCTCGCCACCACGCTTCCGCGTGTCGTACTGGGTGGTCCAAGCGTTGCTCTACGGCATTGCCTCCTATATCGACGACCCAGCCTACCCCCATAGCCGCGCGACGGTCGAAGCGCTGCGCGACGCCGTGTCCGCCAGAGTGCGCGACACCGATATCGGCGACTGGAACCGGGTCTATGGGGCCAGCTATCGCTTCTGGGGCCAGGAGCGCCTGCCAGAGAATTTCCCTGGCATCTTCCACGACGACATGCTCTGGCATATCGCCAGCGTCACCCCGGACCCCGCGGCGCGCAACCTGGAGGCGCGCTACCCGCAGACGACCGCCATTTCCTGGGTTACCGAGGTGAACGACGAAACAGCCGATGGCGAGCATCTGGAACGGGTGGCCCGCGCCCACCTGCTGGCCAACCAGGCCACGCTGGACCTGCTCGCCGCAGCAGCTACCCCGCCCCACTACCGTCGCGCCGACGACGGCCCCGGCCGCTACACCCTGCGCATCAGCCGGGAGCGGCCGTTGCGTTTGAGCCGTGAGCGGTGAGTTGTGAGCGGTGAGCTGTGAGCTGTGAGTGGTGAGTGGTGAGCAGTGAGCTATGAGCGGTGAGCGATGAGTTGTGAGTTGTGAGCAGTGAGCAGTGAGGGATGAGCGATGAGTGGTGAGTAGTGGGCTGTGACGAGTGACCAATGATGAGTGGGCGGCCGATCGCTGGTTCAACCCACCCAATGCATCAGGATGCACGACGGCCCATCCACAACTCACCGCTCACAGCTCGCCGCTCATCGCTCATCGCTCACCGCTCACCGCTCACAGCTCACAGCTCACAACTCACAGCTCACTGCTCACAACTCACTGCTCACAACTCACTGCTCACAACTCACAGCTCACTGCTCACTGCTCACTGCTCACTGCTCATAACTCATCGCTCATTGCTCACCACTCACCACTCACAGCTCACCACTCACTGCTCACTGCTCACTGCTCACCGCTCACCGCTCATAGCTCACCACTCACTGCTCACCGCTCACAGCTCACCGCTCACCTGGGATAGCAGCGGGAACGCGCCGCACCCCACCTGGCGCGCGCACCTCGCGGCGATCAACGCCGATGCGTCGTCCGGCTACATGGCCAACTGGCACGCGCTCTTCCACGAGAGCTTTCTGGAACGCGACCTCTTCGCTGCCGTTTACCGCAGGATGCTGCGCCTGGCGCAACAGATGCCGGAGGAGCGCGGCCTCATCCACAACGACCTGTGGTGGTTCAACATCATCGCCGAGCGGGAGCGGATCACCGGGGTAATCGACTGGGCTAACGCCCTGTACGGAGACCCGCTCTATGACATCGCCCGCATCAGCTGGGGCAGCGCATGCCCCGGCATCTGGTACGACGATGGCGCGGCGCTCTTGCGGGCACGCTTTGGGGCGCTGCCGGCCTACGACCTGCGCCTGGCCTGCTACGCCTGCCACATCGGGTTGGACGACCTGCGCTACTTCGCGAAAGCCGGCCTGCGGGCAGAGTACGACTTCTTCCGCGCACGCCTGCTGGCGTTGCTGGCAGACGAACCTCCCGGTTGAGCCGCCGCTCAGTCGCCTGCTGCGCCGCGCTGCAACGCGCGCCAGGCGCTGAGCGGCATGGTGGTCAGGTCGGGACGCGGCGGGTCGGGGAGCATTGCGACAAACTCCAGGCTGTTATTGTCCGGGTCGCGGAAGAAGATGCCGGCGGCCGGCATCCAGGTATGCACGCTGGGATCATCGGTCGGCTCGCCGAAGAAATCGACGACCTCGACCCCCGCCGCCCGCAACGCTGCGATGGCCGGCTCGATCTCCTGCGCCCCGATCCCGAAGGCAAAGTGCGAGCGCTGCCAGCGTTCCGCCGGTACCTCCCACACCCCCAACATTGCCTTGCCAGCCCCACCGACCCAGTAGAACGCGATACGCCGGGCCTCGGTCAGGTAGGCAAACTCCAGCCCCAGCGTCCCGCCATAGAACGCCATCGCCCGTTCGAGGTCGGTCGTGAAAACGTGGGT
>QEUZ01000130.1 GCA_003577355.1 Chloroflexota bacterium
GTATCGCCAGGGTTGAGTCGCTAGCGTCGCGCAGCGTGAGCTGGTTGCCGTCAATGATGTAGGAGCGCGTGTCGCCCAGGACGCGGGTGAATGCGGCTTCCCACTGCATCACTGGGTCTTCGCAGGCCATCGCCGTCATGACAAGGCCACTGATCGTCAGCTCGCTCCCCCTCACCTGCCACTGGCCGCTGAAGCCATTACAGCCGGTGTTGCCGGAGGCCACACCTTCGGCGGCGAAGGTGATGGTTGCGCCGAGGTCGTCCGGTGCGCGGTCGGCTCCGACCGCGACGAGCCGCCATTCCACCCCCGCGAGATCGTCAGTATCGTCGTCATCGTCACCGCCGCAAGCAGTGAGCAGGAGCGTGGTGAGCAGCAGCAGCCCGAGCAGCCGACGGTGGCGCATCCGTACTCCTCATGTTGCTGGTTTCAGTGGTCAACGGTAGTTCAAGCGCCGAAACGCCAGTACGTTACGCTGGCGCAACCCGAACCACCCGGCCATCGATGCGCAGGCGCCCGGCAATGAACAGGCGGACCGCTTCCGGGTAGGCTTCGCATTCCAGCGCGAAGACGCGCGCACCGAGGGTTTCCGGCGTATCGTCTTCCTGCACCGCCAGGCAGCGCTGGAGGACAATCGGCCCGGTGTCGTAGCCGGCGTCGACGAAGTGGACAGTGCAGCCGGTCACCTTCATGCCAGCTTCCAGCACCGCTGCGTGGACGCGGCTACCGTAGAACCCCTTGCCGCCGAACAATGGCAGGAGCGATGGATGAATGTTCAGCATGCGCCCCTCCCACTCCGGCAGGACGCGCAACTGCGCCAGGAACCCGGCCAGCAGCACGAGGTCGATGCCGTGGGGAGCGAGCGCCTCGGCGACCCTGGCGCTGAGCGCATCTGGGCTAGGGGCATCGCGGCGGCGCACGACGTGCGTTTCAATGCCGGCCGCGCGGGCGATCTCCACCCCGCGCACATCGGCGCGGGTCGAGACGACGACCGGGATATCGATGTCCAGCTCACCGCGCGCGCGGCAGGCCAGCAGGTTCTCCAGGGACCGGCCGGTCCCCGACAGCAGCACCGCCACCTGCGCGCGACCCCGCGTCCCCCGCGCCATCATTCCTCCCCATTGCCTCGCCGCACCGCGCAACCGCGCTGCGGCGATCATACACGTCTGGAGTCGCCCGTATGCGCACGCTAACGTTGCGGTTGCCCTTGCCGCCGGGGGTCAACAACCAGTACGTCACCGCCGGCAAGCGCCGGGTGTTGAGTGCTGAGGCGAAGGCCTTCCGGCGCGCTGTCGCGGCCATCCTGCGGCCAATGCTCGTATCGGGCAGCTTGAGCGACGAGTGGCTGGCGACGCTGCGCGACCAGCCGTTCGCGGTTGACCTGGTCTTCTACTTTGAAACGCCCTACAAGCGCGACCTGGACGGCGGCCTGAAGCTCGCACTGGACGCCGTCTGCGACACCCTTGGGCTGGACGACCGCTACATCGTCGCGCTCACCCTGGAGAAGCGCATCGACCCACTGCACCCGCGCCTGGAGCTGGAGCTTGGCCCCGTGCCAGACTGGCGCTTCGACCAGGAGTACGTCGTCGTGGACTGATGTGATAGGTGACAGGCAACAGGGGACAGGCAACAGGGGACAGGGGACAGGCAACAGGTGACAGTGATTTCTGTGCAGCCGAAGATACCCTTTGGGCAACCACGCCTCCTGGGATGAGAGGCGATGTGACCACATTTAAACCGCTGTCACCTGTTGCCTGTCCCCTGTAATCTCACGCTACGGCACCCGCAGCGACCAGATACTTTCCGGGAAGCGCTCGCGCAGGACATCCCAGACGGCATACATCTGCGGGTTGGAGTGCGTCTTCAGGTACACGGCTATGCCCTTGCGATAGAGCGCCTCGGCCGCAAATGGGCCATCCGGGTCACGCTCGTAGGCGCGGGTGAGCAGGTCGATGGCATGGTCGGTGCGACTCCAGCGCAGGCCAACCTCTGCCTCACCGATGTCCAGCAGGGTGCGGAAGTGCCGCGGCGGCAGGAAGTTCAACGAGCGGTAATGCACCACCATGCGCCGGTCGGCGAAGAGGATCGTCGGCGTCCAGATGACGTTCAACGGGCGGACGACTTCGCGCGGGCCGTTGAACAGGTCCAGCTTGAGCGGCACGAAGCGCGTCTCGATAGCGCGCACCACGTCCGCATCCGTGTACGTATCGGCATCCAGCCGATCGCAGCCGCGTCAAGGAACCTTGTAGACGTCGATCAGGAGCGGCCGGCGCTCCTGGAGGGACCGCTCGCGCGCCAGGTCTGCGTCCGCCAGCCAATCGATTGCCACGGTCTCCTCCGCCCCATCCACTGCATCCCGCATGGTGCACAAGGGTGATTGTAGACCCTGCGCGTGACAGTACTCTTCCCTGGGGGTATGCTGCCGGCCGGTGGTGGAGAGGCGAAGGGTGACGGAGTGGCGGAATCGACCGCGCGTTCGCGGAAGTTGGGGGTCCTGTCCCGGCTGCGCAGCAAGTACGATGCGAATTCGACGCTCTTCTGGGTTTGCGCACTGATTTTCGTCAACCAGCTGGGTTTCGGCGGGATCGTTCCTGTAGTCCCGCTCTACTCCGAGAGCTTCGGCGTCTCGAAGACCGCTATCGGGTTGGCGATTGCGATCTACGGTTTGGCGCGCTTCCTGCTGAACGTGCCATCCGGCCAGATGGCCGACCGGCTGGGCCGGCGGATGACGCTGGCGATTGGCGGCGGCGTCACGGTTGCCGGCAATATCATCTGCGCCGTTGCGCCGGAGTACTGGCTCTTCCTCAGTGGGCGCTTTATCGCCGGGTGCGGCGCGGCGATGGTGCTGACCGGCACGCAAGTCATCATCGCCGACATTTCGGTGCCGGCCAACCGCGGCCGCATGATGGCAACCTACATGGGGTTCTTCCTGTTTGCGGTAGGCATCGGGCCGTTGCCGGGTGGCTTGCTGGCCGAGTTCGTCTCGCTTTCGGCCCCGTTCTACACCTTTGCCGCGCTGGCGGTCGGCACGACTATCGTCGCCTGGTTCCGTATCCCGGAAACCCGCTCGTGGCGCAGTGAATCGGCGCAGGCGACCGCCAGTAAGGCTCCAGCCAAAGTGTCGTTCCGCCAACAGCTCAGCTTACTCACCGCCCGGCGCGGGTTCGCGCTGATATCGCTGGTGTCGTTCACACAGTTCTTCGCCCGCACCGGCGCGCTCTTTACCCTGATCCCCGGCCTGGCCGACGCAAAGCTCGGCCTCTCGACCGGTCGCATTGGGGCTGGCCTGGCGATGGCCAACCTGATGGCAATGTTCGTGACCTACCCCAGCGGCGCTCTGACCGACCGCTTTGGCCGCAAGGCAGTGATCGTCCCCAGCACAGTCTTCAGTGGGCTTGCGTTGTGCCTGTTCGCGTTGGCCGGTAACTATGCCTGGTTCCTGGTGGCCTGTGTCGTCTGGTCGCTGGCGTCTGGCGTATCTGCCGCCGCTCCAACCGCCTATGCTGCGGACATGGCCCCGCCGGGCATGAACGCGCCTGCCATGAGCATGTACCGCATGCTGGCCGATTTCGGGTACGTCGTCGGGCCGCTGTTGCTTGGCTCCACCGCCGACTTCGTTTCAACCGAAGCCGCGCTCTACGCCACTGCTGCGATGGTTGTTGCTGCGGGAGCGGCGTTCGCCCTGCTCGCCCCGGAGACGTACCGGCGCGCGGTTGCTGCGGGTGACGACTGAACTGGCCGCATGGCGTAAACCACTCGCGGGTGGGACAATTCGCGCTTGTTGCCCTGTGCAGCAGGAGAAATGGCGAGGGTTGTGCCACGGTTCAGACGCCGCGAGCGGATTGTCACGGAAGCTTCGGGTGAGGACGCGCTGCCAACGAAGCAGCCGCGTCGCTTTGCCCGCCGGCCGGGTGCAACCCGCCGGCAACCGGCGCCACGCATGGATATGGAACAGAGAGAGACGTCAGGGATGATGGAACCGACCGAACAGCCGCAGCCGGCGCGCTGGGAGTATTGCCAGTTGATCTTCGAGGGCGCGACCGAGCGGGATGGCCGCTGGTGGAGCGACCTGACCATCTACTACATCGGCGAACCGAACCGCTCTGCCGTGCTCTCCAGCAGCGACCCCGCTAAAGGGAAGTCGTGGGCGACCAACACCGGGCCGTGGCGCGCCGCTCTGGCAGGACTCGGACGTGGCGGTTGGGAGCTGGTCAGCGTACAGCACAGCGGCGTGCTGAACCCCAGCGAGGCGATTGCCTACTTCAAGCGTCCGGTCGAGCCGGGGCGTCCGGTCAACAACCCAGAGATCTCGATCTAACCGCGACCGGGAGCGAAGGGTGGCGTCATCCTTTGCTCCACCTGCCTGGCTCGTCAGCCGGCGTATTGTGACCGGAGCAATCTCATCTTTCGCGTTTGTGCGGGCGATCCTCGTGTTCCAACCGCCGTCCACTGTCGGGTCAAGGTAGCTCGCCGCATCAGCCAAGAGCGCATCCGACAGAGACGTTCAAACCACTGGTCACTGGTCACTGGTCACTGGTCACTCCACCAGGTAGCTAGGCGTGTTGCGGGCGGTAGCCGGTGGCGCGTTCGGCGAGTGCGCCGAGCCAGGGAAGGCGCGGGTCCTGCCCCTGAAAGCAACGGACCGCAAGCCAGATGGCAAGGATGCAGCCGGCGGCGAAGACCATCAACAGCAATCCCACACCACCAAGGATCACCCCGAGCCATGCCCCGAAGACCCAGCTGGCGATGTCGTCGCCATCCGCAGCGAATCCGCCGGATGCGACTACCAGCACAAACACGGCCGCTGTCATCGCGATGGAGAACAGTATGGTGATGGCGAAAAACATAGCCTGCAGCACCACTGCTTGCGCGCACTGGAACGCGAGATAGCGGCTCTCGCGCCCACGGGTCGCCCAAAGCACGATGGCAACGATCAGGCCGATTGTCTGCGCGAAGAACAGCAGGTGGGTGATCCCGGCAAGGGCGGTGGTGTTGGGATCCGGCGCTTGGTCGTGTGGCTGTGGCGCGTCCATATCCGATCTTACCCGCGCATGGCCGTTCCGGCCAGCACTGTCGCTTCGTGCGATACTCGTGCGACGCATTGGAGGGCTGTGGCATGGCGGTTGTGACGTTTGAGCTCCAGCGCCGCGAGGTCTATGCTGCTGGTCGGGAGTTTGGTCCGACCGGCGCCTACGAGCGCTTCGATGGCCGTCTGCACTATGCGGTCGATCCTGACGATCCACACAACCTGGAGATTGTCGATCTTGGGCTGGCCCCGGTTGGGTCTGATGGGCGTGTGCACTTCAGCGGCGACCTCTGCATCCTTGCCCCACGTGACCCGCAACGGGGCAATGGTGGCCTGATCGTCGAGCTGCCAAACCGGGGGCGGCGACGCATGCCGCGCTACCTGCTGCGCGCGCCGATCGGTTCCCAGGGGACGGCTGAGATCCCGCCGGGCGATGGCCTGCTGCTGCACCGTGGCTACGCACTCGCCTGGATCGGCTGGCAGTGGGATGTCGTGCGCTCCGACGCGCTCATGGGGCTGGATGCACCGCTCGCATTCCAGGACGGCCGGCCGTTGACCGGCAGCACGCAGCTGCGTTTCCAGCCCAACGTGGCCCACACCACCCACCTACTGGCCGACCTGAGCCACCAGCCCTACCCGACCGCTGCGGTTGACGACCCGGATGCAACCCTCTGGGTGAGTGACTATCGCAATGGCCCGGCACGCTTGGTCCCACGGGAACGCTGGCAGTTCGCGCGGGAGCAGGGAGGCGACATCGAACCGGATAGCCGCTACATCTACCTGGCCGAAGGTTTCCAGCCCGGCAAGGTGTACGACCTGCTCTACACCACCCACCGCGCCCCGGTCGTTGGGGCCGGCCTGCTGGCGGTGCGCGACGGCACGAGCTACCTGCGCTACGCCACTGGGCCAGATAACCCGCTGGCCGGGCGGGTGGAACGGGTGATCGGCTTCGGCATCTCCCAGACGGCGCGCATGTTGCGGCATTTTCTCTGGCTGGGCCTGAACCTGGACGAGCAGGGGCGCATCGTCTTCGATGGCGTGCTGCCGAATGTCGGTGGGGCACGGCGTGGGGAGTTCAACCACCGCTTCGGCCAGCCATCGGTGCAGCCAACCCCCAGCCCCGGCTACCTGCCACCCTTCGACGATGCCGGCCTGCTGGCCAGGCAGCGCGCGCTGGGCGGCGTGCCGAAACTGGTGCAGACCAACACCTCGGCTGAATACTGGCGGGGGGACTGCGCCTACCTGCACCTCGCGCCGGACGCGACCCATGACCTGCCGCCGGACCCCGACACCCGCATCTACCACTTCGCCGGCGCCCAGCACGACCCGAGCGAGCCGGACCCCCTCCAGGCGCCGCTGGATGGTAGCCGTGGCCGCTACCGCTACAACTGGGTCGACTACACCCCGTTGCTGCGGGCCGCGTTGTGTAACCTCGACCGCTGGGTGCGCGACGGCGTTCCGCCGCCAGCCAGCGTGCACCCGCGCTTGGACGACGGCGCCCTGCAGCCACGTGAACAGGTGCTGGCAGACCTCGCGCAGCGCATTCCGAACCTGCATCAGCCAGACATCGCCCGGCTGCCGTATCTCTGGAACGTCGACCCAGGCCCGACCGCCCCAGAGGGGGTCGTGCGTTTCCCCGTCGAAGTGCGCGGCGCGTATCCCGCCTTCGTCGCAGCGGTGGATGCTGACGGCAACGAGATCGGTGGTATTCGCTTGCCGGACCTGAGCGTGCCGTTGGCGACGCACACCGGCTGGAACCCGCGCGACCCGCAAACCGGGGCGCCGGAGCAGATCCTCGATTATAAGGGGGCGACGCACTTGTTCCCGCTCTCCGGCGATGAGCGCGAGGCGCGTGGCGACCCGCGCCCGCCGCTGTCGGAACGCTACGCCGGCTTGAGCGCCTATCTGGCGCGCGTTGCACAGGCGGCAGATGCGCTGATCGCCGCAGGCTACGTGCTGCCGGAGGACCGGGCCGTGCTGCTGGCAGACGCCGAACTGCGTTACCGTGAGGCGCACCACACATGAGCAGCAACCATGCAGGCCGTCATCGGTCCGAACGCAACGATGGACGCCGCTGGGAACAGGGTAGCCGCGTTCGCCGCCCAGACGAGGTGTTGCAGTCGCTCGACTTGGGGGAGTACCTCGATGAGCTCGCCGAGATCCGTGTCGAAGCACGTGGGAACCTGGCCGGGGCCGGCGAACGCTCACTGAAGACGCTCGACCGCTTCCTGGCGACGGTCGCCCGCGGCTACGGCATGTACGACGAACGCCCCAGCATGAGCGACTCGTTGCGCTACCTGGCGCGCGTCGGCGGGACAGCGGCTGCCATCGCACGCCAGGCCGACCGCTACCGCGATACGCGCAACGCGCTGGCCCACAACCCGGATATCACCCTGCGCCCGGAGGCCGCCAACCGCATCATTGAGGGGGTCGAGAGCATCGTGCGCATGGCGGCTGGGGTGGCGGACGAAATCGCCCATCGCCGGGTGGTGTGCGTGGGTACTGGCGAAGCAGCCGTCGACGCGCGTGACCGTATGCTCTCCCACGGCTACAACCAGTTGGTCGTCGTCGACGATAGCGGCGGGGTGATCGACCTGCTGACTGAACGAGACCTCGTCGCAGCCGAAGCGCGCTCCGACCTGGACGGCGACGGGAACGCCATGACCGTCGCCGACGTGATCGGTCTACGCGACTACCGTAGCGCCTGCATCCTGCCACACGACGCGTCGATTGACGCAGTGGTCGATGCCCTGCGCGATGACCGCATCGGGGCGGTTGTCGTGACGGCAACCGGCCAGAGTGGCGAACATCCGCAGGGCATCATTACCAGAGGCGATGTGCTGAAGCTCCTCTAATCTCCTGACCAGCGCGGGGCGCTAAATTGAAAGTTGAGCTTGTACGTTGACCCGTCGTTGAACGCCAGCACCACCTGCCGGCAGGTCCCGTTCCAGCTTGTCTGGGTTACCCAGCTGAGCTGGTACACCCCGTTGGATAGGTACTGCAGGCCGGCGCCCGTCACCGGCAGGGCCACTGCCGTGCCCTGTGGCGCGCGAGTGCTGCAGTTGATCTGCTGCATCTTCGGGTAACCCGCCAGGAAGATGTTGAGTCCCTGGTTCCCTCCGAGACTGAACTTCAGCACGATCGTATTACCGCCAATCGCGCTGTTCATGCTTGGGGCCAGGCGCGTGTTCGACATCTGCAACTGGAACTGGTAACCGATCTGGTAGGTTATCGTCTGGGTTGTCGTCTTGCCGACTCGGTCGGTGGCGGTGACGGTGACGGTGCGAGTGCCCGCCGTGCCGGTGTCGAGCGTGCTGCCGGACGGTAGCGAGCCGGTGCAACTGGCGATGCCCGATCCGTCGGGGTCGTTGCAGGAGTAGCTGACCACGACCGTCGCATTCAGTGGATAGAAGGTCAAGCTGGCTGTTGGGTCGAACTGGACCTGTGGCGCGACGGCGTCGACCTGCACGGTGACCGAGCGGACCCCTTCGGTATTGCCGGACGCATCGACTGCGTAGTAGTTGATGGTGTGGCTGCCATTGCTGGTGATCGTGAGCGGTGCGGCGTAGGTTTGCCAATCGCCGGCGCCGATCTGGTAGCTGATCCGGGCGACGCCGTTGGCATCGGAGGCGTTGAGCGCCACGCTCACGGAGTTGACGTACCAGCCGTTGACCAGATTGCCGCTGGCTGATGCCCCGGACACCGGCGCCGTCGTATCGACGGTCCAGGTGTAGGTTGCGGGCGATGGGTCGACGTTGCCGGCCGAGTCGAAGGCACGCACGAGGACGGTGTGGCTGCCGTCGCTGAGATCAGCCAACGTGTGCGGGCTGCTGCACGGTGCGAACGCCCCGGTGTCGAGTGCGCACTCGAAGCTAGCGACCCCATGTTGGTCACTGCCGGTGAACGTGAAGGCAGGCGCGGGGTTGGACGACAGCGCCGCTGGCGTGCTCAGGAAGGCAGTATCCGGCGGGGTGAGGTCGACCGTCCAGGTGTAGCCGACCGGCGAGTCATCAACCCGCCCAGCGTTATCGATCGCCCGCACCTCGAACGTGTGCTGCCCTTCGCCCAAGCCGTTGTACTCGGCCGGGCTTGTGCAGGGCACGAAGCTCCCGCCATCCAGCGCGCACTCGAAGCTGGCGACCCCATTGGCATCGCTGCCGCTGAAGGTGAACGTGGCAGCGGTGTTGTTGGAGATGCTTGGCGGGGTCGTCAGCAGGGTCGTTTCCGGCGCGACCGTGTCAACGGTCCAGGTGTAGCTGGCCGGCGTCGCATCGACGTTGCCGGCGTTGTCGGTCGCCCGCACCTGGAAGGTGTGCACGCCATCGGCCAGCCCGGAGAGGCCGTGTGGGGTCGTGCAGGGAACGAAGCTCCCGCCATCGAGGCTGCACGCAAAGCTCGCCACCCCGTTCAAGTCACTGCCGGAGACGGTGAACGTCGCCGATGTGCTGCCGGCAACCACGGCGGGGTTGGTCAGGATCGCCGTATCCGGGGCCGTCGTGTCGACCGTCCAGGTATAGCTGGCCGGGGATGGATCGACCCAACCAGCGTTGTCGATGGCGCGCACCTGGAACGTGTGCGTGCCGTCGCTCAGGCCCAGGAGCAGGGTTGAGATGCTGCAGGCCGTGAAGGCGCCGTTATCCAGCTTGCACTCGAAGCTCGCCACGCCATTGGCGTCGCTGCCAGTGAAGGTGACGTTCGCCGATGTGCTCGATGTGAGTGCTGGCGGCTGGGTGAGGAGTGTCGTGTCCGGTGGGGTGAGGTCGGTTGTCCAGGCATGCACCGCCGGCGATGCGTCGACTCGCCCGGCGGTGTCGATCGCCCGTACCCGCAAGGTATGGGCACCCTCCGCCAGGCCGGACAGCGCAACTGGGCTTGTGCAGGCGCTATACGCTCCCCCATCGAGTGCGCACTCGTAGCCGGCGACCCCGTTCGCGTCGCTGCCCGAGAAGCTGATGCTGGCCGTGGTGGAACCGGAGACGCTCGGCGGGCCGCCATTGATGGCGGTATCCGGCGCAACCGTGTCCACCGTCCAGGTATGGCTCGCTGGTGTGGCGTCGATGTTGCCGGCGGTGTCGATGGCGCGTACCTGCAGCGTGTGCGCCCCGTCGGCCAACCCGGAGAGCCCGAGCGGGCTGCTGCAGGCGCTGAACGCGGCGCCATCAAGCGCGCACTCGAAACCGGCGACACCCTGCGCATCGCTGCCGGTGAAGGTGAACGTGGCGGCATTGGAGGCGGAGACCGCGCTCGGCGCACCGCTGATCGTCGTCTCCGGCGCGGTGGTATCGATCGTCCAGGAG
>QEUZ01000131.1 GCA_003577355.1 Chloroflexota bacterium
CAAGGCGAAGGTGTGTGGGCCATGCCAGCGCTGCAACCCGGACACGGGGGTGTGTGAGACGACCTGCACGAACTGCCAGCGCTGCAGCAACAACACCTGTGTGGCCAAGTGCACCGGCGAGGGACAGACCTGCGACCCATACACTGGCGAGTGCATCGACATCTGCGACCCGTGCTTTGTGTACGACAACGGCGAGTGCGTCTACGCCTGCACGTCGCAGTGCAGCGCCTGCGACCCGCTCACCGAGACCTGCTCCGAAGAGTTCTGTGGCGAGTGCGCCGCCTGCAACGCCGAAGGGGTCTGCGAACCGATCTGCGGCGACTGCGAGCTATGCGTGAACGGCGCCTGCTATCCGTTCTGCCCAGCCTGCACCGAGTGCGTGTTCGACGACTACACCTTCTCCGTCGAGTGTGTCCCGACAGTCTGCGATGAACCGTGCTCCATCTGCAACCCGGCCACCGACCAGTGTGAAGCCTGCGGTGAAGCAACCTGCACGAGCTGTGAAGCGGGGGTGTGCGTCTCTACCTGCGGCGCATGCGAAACGTGCAACGGCGGCTCGTGCGATGCGTGTTCGGATCTGCCCTGCACAATCTGTTTCCAGGGAGCGTGCTTCGACCAATGCGGATCATGCGATACCTGTGACCCGTACACAAACACCTGCGAGCCGAACTGTGACTGGGAGGATTGTCAGTTCTGCCTGAGCACTGCGTCGGGCGAAGCGCTCTGCGTGGGGTATGACGACCTGTTCCTCTGTTCTACATGTCGTGACGGTCTTCCACAGCCGTATAGTTGCCCGCCGTGTGAGATCTGTACCGGGCGTGGTTGCCAACCGTGTGATTCCTGCTCCGTGTGTGATGCCACGACCCAACAGTGTATTTCAGCATGCGGCGAATGCGAGGAGTGTATCGACGGAGTATGTCACCCGCGCGTTTGCGCACCGGGCCAGTCGTGCTTTGGCGGGCTGTGCTTCGACACCTGTACCGAAGCGAATCAGGAAACCGATTGCGGAGCGTGTGCGTTCTGCTTAGCAGCGACCGAGGACCAGCCCGGCGTTTGCATCCCGTGCGATGTGTGCTTCAACGGCCATTGCTTGAATACGGTCGTGGGCTGAAGCATCGATGGTCGGTGCGGCGCCGCCTGGCGCCGCACCGCAGATGCTTATCCGATACGCTCCAGCACGAACACCGGGATCTCGCGCGTCGTCTTCTGCTCGTAGTCCTTAAAACCCGGCATCAGTTCTGCCTGGGCATCGAACAGCCGCCGCCGCTCGCTGCCCTTCACTTCACGCGCTCGCACCTGGAACGTCTCGCCGCCGATTTCGACCGTCGCAACCGGGTTGGCAACCAGGTTGTAGTACCAATCCGGGTTTGTCGGCGCACCGCCTTTCGAGGCGATGATGACGTAGTTGTCGCCATCAGTGGTATAGACCAACGGAACCACCCGCGGTTTGCCGCTCTTGGCGCCGGTCGTCGTCAGGATCATCATCGGGCGGCCGGCGAATGGCCCGCCGACCTTGCCGGCATTCGCCCGGAACTCATCGACTACCTTCTGGTTGAAGTCACCCCGTACTGACATCCTTGCTCCCAACATCCACGAATCGACTTGACCGCCCCGACGAGGCCGAAATCCTCAACCCAGACAACCGTGCCAGCATTCCCTTCAAAGCCGCACCGGGCGTCACCGCGCTGGCAGGCGTCGCAACTGCCAGCAGCAAAATCCGGCATACTCGCGGCGTCGTGCAAACACTGCACCAGGAAGCGAGAGGATCTCTCATGTCCCATGCCTACCACTGCGAAGTCGTCGGGAGCCTGTTACGCCCGGAGTACTTGAAGGATGCCTTCGCCCGCTACGAGCGCGGCGAGATCGGCCTGGATGAGCTGACTGCGGTGCAGGACCGCGCAGCATTGGACGCGATCGCCTTGCAGGAGGAGTGCGGGCTGGAGGTGCTTACCGATGGCGAGGTACGCCGCCGCTTCTGGTTCGACCCACTGACGGCAAGCCTCAGCGGCTACAACCCGGATGCTCCGGCTCCTGTGCCGTTTAGCAGCGGCGCGGGGCGTCCTGCCGAACCTCCGCCGCGCCTGCCGGCGGTCACCGCGCGGCTGGGCCGTGCGCGTAACCTGCCACTGCAGGAGTATCTCTTTGCCGCCGCCAACAGCCGCACGCCAGTAAAGACCACGATCGCGGGGATGACCTACGCCAGTGTGCTCTGGGTTCCTGGGCTCTCCGACGACGCCTACCCGGATCGAGACGCCTACCTCGCTGACGCGCTGCGGCTGATGATTGAAGTCGTCGCCGAGGTCGTCGCTGCCGGCTCGACGTACATCCAGCTCGATTCCCCACGCTACACGCACCTTGTCAGCGACGACGGGCAGGCCAACCTGCGCAAAGTCGGACTCGATACCGAGACATGGTTGGCGGAGATGATCGCCCTGGACAACGCGCTGATCCGTGCCTTCCCCTCCGTTACCTGGGCGGTACACCTGTGTCGCGGCAACCACCGCAGCATGTGGTCGGTCGAGGGCGGCTACGATGCCATCGCCGAGCAGCTCTTCAACGAGCTTGCAGTCGACCGTATCCTGGCTGAATACGATTCGCCCCGCTCCGGGAACTTTGAACCCCTGCGGTTTGTGCCCGACGACAAGGTTGTCGTGCTGGGGTTGATTACTACCAAGGAACCACAGCTCGAAAACCTCGACGACCTGAAGCGGCGCATTGACGAGGCCTCGCGCTACGTGCCGCTCGACCGGCTGGCGCTCAGCCCGCAGTGCGGTTTCGCCTCCACGTTACCGGGCAACTTGGTGACCGAAGCCGACCAACGCGCCAAGCTGGAGCTGCTCTGCCGGGTAGCGCGTGAAGTGTGGAACTGAGCGGAACCAACGCATGCGCCCGGAGTCGGGGGACTCCGGGCGTGTTGCAATCGCGCTTGGCTTACGGCTCGACGACCAGCGTCGTCTCGCAGAACACTCCCAGACCGTTACAGGCATCGCCCCCGGAGCCACCGTCGAAGACGTTCAATCCCTGGGTATCCCACAATTTGTCTGAACCTTCATCTCCACGCAGGAGGTCGTTGCCGCCCTCTCCCTTAAGAATGTCGCTGCCCCAGCCACCGCGCAGCGCGTCGTCACCGGAGCCGCCGCGCAACAGGTCGTGCCCTTCGCCAGCGTACATTTCGTCACCGCCGGCCCCTCCATAGAGCTTGTCGTCGCCATGCCAACCGGCGATGAAGTCGTCGTCATCTTCGCCGTAGATGGTGTCGTGGCCTGCGCCACCCAGCAGCACGTCACGTGCGTCACCACCGTAGACCAAGTCATTGCCAGTATCGCCGCTGATCGTATCGTTGTTCGGACCACCATCAATCACGTCGTCGCCATCGCCGCCACAAATGAAATCGTTGTCTGCGAGTCCGTCGATCGTATCATTGCCACCCAACCCGACGATCACATCCACGTACTGGGTGCCAGTGAGTGTGTCGTTGCCACTGGTCCCGATGATCGTTGCCGGGCGGTCGAAGCACAGGATTTGGCCGTTCGCCCCAACCGACACTGGCAACGCCGCGCCGGTGACAGCGAGAGCCGTTGCGACGATCCCAATGCGCGCGGTTCGCGCGATACCCAGCGTGTGGAGCTTGATCATCGTCGCCATGCTCGTTGCCTTCCTTCTCAGCTCGTTCCCGATGGGTCAAGATTAGGGTAGGAGCAGGCTTGGCGTAGCATTCCCGCATACGCCACAGCTGTATCGTGCTGTACACCACTGTGCATCAGGCCGGCGTGGGGTTCCGCAGGGAACGGCAAGGGGCGAGGTACTCGCACCTCGCCCCCAGATGAAACGTGGTTTGTCGCGAGCGGACTACGGGTTCAGGTCCAGGTAGATGTTCTTCACCTCGGTGTACAGTTCCATGCCGTGCATCGAGAGCTCGCGACCGAGACCAGACTTCTTGTAGCCGCCGAACGGGCCGAAGACGCCGGGGCCACCGTTGGAGTTGATCGCGACCATGCCGGTGCGCAGGCCGCGCGCCACACGCAGCGCCTTGGCAACGTCGCGGCTCCAGACCGAGCCGGCCAGGCCGTACTCGTTGGCATTCGCCTGGCGGATGACCTCTTCTTCATCCATGAAGGGGATTACCGAGATGACCGGGCCGAAGATCTCCTCGCGGGCGATGCGCATGTCGTTGCTGACCCCGCCGAAGATCGTCGGCTGGAGGAAGTTGCCTTCGCTGAGGGCCGAAGGGCGCGTACCACCATAGACCAGCTCGGCGCCCTCTTCCTTGCCGATCTCGATGTAGTTAGTCACGCGCTCGTACTGGTTGGTCGAGATCAGCGGACCCATCAAGGTCGAGGTGTCGAAGGGGTCACCAACCTTGTAGGCTTCGGTCTGGTCGACGAGGTAGTTCATGAAGTTGTCGTAGCTCTTCGAGCCGACGAACACGCGGGTGCGCGCCGTGCAGGTCTGGCCGGTGTTGCCGAAACCGGCTGGCACTGCCGCGGCGGCCGCCTTCTCAAGGTCGGCATCAGCGAAGACGATGTTCGGGCTTTTGCCGCCCAATTCCAGCGACACCTTCTTGATCGTATCGGCCGAGGCTTTCAGGATAGCCGCGCCGGTGACCGTCTCGCCGGTGAAGGCAACCTTGTCGATTTCCGGGTGTGCGGCCAGGTACTCGCCAATGACGCCGCCCGGCCCGGGTAGGACGCTGACGACCCCATCGGGAACGCCCGCTTCGTAGCAGATCTCGCCGAGGATCAGCGCCGAGAGTGGGGTGTTCGAGGCCGGCTTCAGGATCAGGCAGCACCCGGCGGCGAGTGCGGGAGCAACCTTCCACGACGCCATGGAGAATGGGAAGTTCCAGGGCACGATCTGCGCAACGACGCCAACCGGCTCGCGCAGGGTCATGTTCAGGATATTGCCGCCCAACGGCAGGGTCTCGCCGTAGTGCTTGTCTCCAGCGCCGGCGTAGTAGTCGAACACTGTCGCTCCAGAGAGGATCTCCCCCTTGGAGCGGGTGATTGGTTTGCCAGTGTTCAGGCTCTCGATCCGCGCCAGCTCGTCGGCCCGCTCGCGGATGCGGTCGGCGATGCGCTGGACAACCCGCCCACGTTCGTAGGGGCTCATCTTCGGCCATGGGCCTTCGTCGAACGCCTTGCGGGCGGCTGCGATGGCGCGGTCGGCGTCTTCGATGCCTCCCTTGGCAACGCGCGCGATCGGCTGGTTCTTGGCTGGGTTCACGACGGTGAAGACTTCGCCGGAGGCGGCATCCACATATTTCCCGGCAATCAGCAACTGGGCGCCGCGGACTTCCGTTTCGGCAACCATGGTCCCTCCTCATGTATCCCACGCCCGCCGATCCACCCGCCGGCTGGGCGCATGCTAGAACTTTGTACCCTGCATTCTAGCAGGCTGTGGTTGTGTTCATCTGACGATTAGTCAGTATGCTGACTATCTGCTACACGTCTCTGGCTCGTATCATCGCGCAATTGCCGGAAGGAGCGCCGACTGTGAACGACCTTGAGCTTGCGATCATCGGCACAGTCCACTCAACGGTGCGCGACCGGCGGCTCATGCCGGTGCAGGGAGTCGACGCTGAAATAGAGATCTATCCCGCCTATGTCGATGGCCTGCTCCTGATCCAGGAGAACACCCACATCATCGTGGTTGGCTGGTTCGAGGATGCCGACCGCCAGCGCCTGCAGATCATCCGCACCACCTACGAGCCAGCCCGTCGGCGGCGTGGTGTGTTCGGAGTGCGCTCGACAACGCGCCCCAACCCGCTGGCGATCAAGGTCTGCAGGTTGTTGTCGGTCGAAGGCAATACGCTGCGGGTCGAGGGGTTGGACTTTATCGACGGCACGAGCATCGTCGACATCCGGCGCTACTCGCCCAGTTGGGACTGCGTCTTCTCGGCCCGCTCCTCGCGTGACCAGTATCTGCTCGACAAGTCGGACCCCAGCTGGCTGAACGAGATGGAGAGCGAGGCCGCCAACTTTCACGGCGAGCATTGCCTGGATATCCTGGCCGGCGTGCGACTTGTCCAGTTTGTCGCACTGAACTGGAACATCATGCCAAAAGACCCCGAGCTGCACGTGGCGATTCCACTGACGCCAGCTTGCCTGCACATCGCCGACGCGGTGCAGGCGCTGACCGCAGCAACGTTTGGCGCTGGGCGATTGAGCATCGAATCGGAGGGCAAGTTCGTCTTCCGCTATCGCGATCGCACGATCGCTGCGGAACCATTGGAGTTGAGCACGCTCTCAGAGAACGACCTCCGCACCTTGCCGCTGTTCTCGCTGTTCAGTATCAGCCCGAGCTAGCAGCTCGTCGCAGCGCTGCTCGCCAGCGCGCCACACACAACGGCCGGAAGCGCTCGTTTGGGGATGAACGCGCTGGCCCGCCTGCGTGCGCTAACCCAGGCTCCGGCTCACCCGGCGCAGCGGACGGCGTTCGCAGGCAGCCCTGGGCGACCAGGCAGGCGTTGCGCGGTGTGGCGCCGTGAGCGGCGTGCGCAGAACACGCTGGCTCCGTTGCTGCCGTCCGCCCCGCTTTCGAAGCGTCGCGCGCCTGGTGGTGCTGTCCATGCCTGCTCCCACTTCGTGTACCCACCGCTCCTGTTCAGGAAACGTGCCCATTGACAGATTCCACCTTGCGGAGCGATTGCTCTTCTTCGGAGAGCAGGCTGGCGCGCGGTATATCCTGCCCGGCGTATTTCGCACCGCGCTTTGCGCGATACGGCACATCCACCGACGACGTCAACTGCTGGAACGTGAACGAGCAGATCCGCATGCCGGGGTAGAGCGCCACCGCCATCCGGCCGAGGTTGGAAAGCTCCATTGTGGCCGTGCCGACCCAACCCGGCTCGAAGACAGCTGCTGTCGAATGGACGGTAATTCCCAAGCGCGCGATCGAGGAGCGTCCCTCGAGCCGGCCCAGCAAGTTGTCCGGCAGCTCCAGCGATTCGACGGTCGATGCCAGCGCAAAGTCGCCCGCCTGCATGATGAACGCTTCGCCCTCCGGCACGACAATCGTGCGCATCGAGTCGCCAATCGACTGCTGTTGGCGTGGGTCGATATGCGGATAGCGGGAATGCTCAAACACCATAAAGGTGTTTCCCAGGTGAAAATCGATCGAACACGACCCCAAATGCGTTTCCAGGTTGATCGGCGGGGTGACGCGGATGTCGCCCCGCAGGATCGCTGCGCGAATGTCGCGGTCTGAGAGGATCATTGCTGGTCTTTCAGCACTGTCGCCGGCAGCCTGTAACGCAGACTGGGCGTCCCGAGTTGTCACCTTCGGCTCGGTATGGCACAACGAACGTTGCGCGACCTGTGCCATGACACTGTACGTACAGTATCCTTGAGTCGTGACAGTTCGTCAAGTCGAGAATGTTCAAGCCGCCGCGCTGGAAACGCGAGATGACGAGACACATACCTAATCCACCACGCGCCAGCGCCCGAACCTGGGGCAATCGATTGCCTGTGCAGTCTGAGGGGCCGGGATGCACCGTCACCACCGCCGGCTAACTCCGACATCCCGCACGTACCGGCATACCCGCGTACCTGCCTATAAAGTGCGCCGCCCCCCTCGCCTCGTCGACCCCACCGAACCGCAGCCAGCCGAACCCGCTGGGCCAGCGCCCGAACACGAGCCCATCGCGCACCATTCAGTGAGCAACGGCCAGAGCCAAGCGCAGGACAACCCGCCTGTCCCGGCCGAGCCGGCCATCATCATCGCGCACAGCACCGACGAACCTGATGCACGTACTGAATCGTATGTTCCAACGTCAGCACACGATGGTGGAGCTGGAGCTGCGCCCCAAGTCGATGGAGCAGCAGACGCCGGTGCACCGCCAGGAACGCCGCCGCCTGCGGCGGAATATCAGCTGACCACCGACATACCGGTAGCCGAGGAAATCATCGGCCCGGTGTTACCGGGCCACGACGGACAGCAGCTCGTGGCGCCACCGCCGCCCACCGTCCCGGCAGATCCCGCTGCACCTCCGCCGAACAGCGTTGACTACGCCGACTACCTGCAGTCGATCGAGGCGGCAGCCGCGCGCAGTCGCGCGGAGCTGCGCGGCCGGGCTGTGCCACGCATGCGTCCGCAGGCGGCAGCGACTGTACCGCTGACACCCGCCAGCCCGCTGTCCGGCTCTGGCGGTGGCGCGGCCGGCGCCCCGCCCTGGGATGCCCCGGCGGAGATGCCGGAAGGCGATACGCCGCGCCGCGTGCGGTCGCGCCGGCGAAAATGGCTGCTGGTCGCCGCCATCCTGCCCGTCACCGTGAGCATCGGCTTGCTGATATATGCGGCCAACCTCGCCAAGACGACCTTCGACGCCTACAACGATATCCACGTCGAGGCGACGCCGCGCGAGCGCTTCACGATCAACCCACAGGGCACCCCAGAGGTCGTGCCGACCGAGGAAGTCGCACAAATCCTGCCCGATTGGGACAAGAAGGATAAGGTCAACATCCTGTTGCTCGGCATCGACCCACGCCCGGACGACGAAGAACCACCACGCTCCGACACAATCATCGTCGTCAACATCGATCCCGAGGCGGAAGTTGTCACGATGATGAGCATCCCGCGCGATGTCTGGGTCTATATCCCCGGCTTCCGCGAGGACAAGATCAACGCCGCCTACCCCCTCGGCGAAGCGAACGCCGCTAGCGTGCCGGGGGGCGGCCCTACCCTGGTCGCGCAGACGATCGAAGCCAACTTTGGCATCCCGATCCACTATTTCGCGACGGTCGATTTCGATGGCTTCCGCAAGATTGTCGATACCATCGGTGGGGTGTTTATCGACGTACCAGCCCCGGTGAAAGACGACCAGTACCCAACCGAGGATTATGGGCTGACGCGGGTGTACTTCCCTACCGGCCTGCAGAAAATGGATGGTGAGACGGCGCTGCGCTACGCCCGCACGCGCCACGGAGACAATGATGTTGCGCGCGGCGACCGCCAGCAACAGGTTCTGCGAGCGATCCGCGCCCAGGCCACGACGCTCGGCCTGATTACCCGTGCAACGGAGCTGATCAGCGAAATCGGCGATGCGGTGCGCACTGACCTCAACTTCAACCAGATGCTCGCCCTGGCCAATCTTGGCCGCAACATCAGTGGCGAGAATATCCAGAGCATCAACCTCTGGGAGCTTGGGCTCCTGTACGAGCATGATCCGGAGTATGAAGGGGACGCCTTCTACTTCGAGGCGGACTGGCAAGGGGTCCATGCGCTCATGGCCCAGTACTTCGCCATCACTCCCGAGCCGACTCCGACGCCGGAAGCGACGGCCACCATGACCCCCGGTCCGACGGAGACAGCGACAGAGGAGGCAACGTCCACGAGCGAAGCGACGGCGACGGACGAAACCACGGCGACAACGAGCGAGGCCACGGCCACACTGCCCGGCCAGCCGGTACCCGGCCCGGGAGTCA
This sequence comes from Chloroflexota bacterium, assembly GCA_003577355.1. Taxonomy (GTDB): domain Bacteria; phylum Chloroflexota; class Chloroflexia; order Thermomicrobiales; family CFX8; genus CFX8. Next base: position 9,423 of record QEUZ01000131.1, read on the forward strand.
ACCTTGCTTTGCCAGTCGTTGTCCAGAACTCCTCCGGAATCGACCTGCTGGCCACCGATTCGGTTGCCTTGCTCAGTGCGGCTGGGTTTACCGAGCTCTATGTCGATTCCACCGACGTCACGCTACCGACAACCGTGATATACGACAATGTCGGTAGCCCGGATACCGCGCTGTACGTCGCAGGGCTGCTTGGCCTGCCCCCCTCGGTGATTCAGCCGAGCAACGGCGGCACAGCGCTGCTCGTCGTGCTCGGCGAAGACGTCCCGCTCGACGTTCTCCGCCCGTAACCCACGCTGCGGGCACACGGCGTGCAACTTGTTGCGTCGTGGCGTCGTCCACACGTGCGGACGACACCGCGCACCCGCTAGCGCTGTTCAGTCGAGCGCGGGGCAGGCTGCTGCACTTCGCACGTCGTCAGGTCGAGCAGGGCATCCTGCGCCAGTTCCAGCTCCTCGTTGAACGCACAACCGTTGCTCACGCCAGAGAGCCGCAACGCGATTGGGTTCGCGCCGGGCTGTCGCCGCAGACGTAGACTATCGGTCCCAGCGGGGAGGTCGAACGTGACACGCAGGCGCAACGACTCGCCGCTGTAAAGCTCCAGGTGGTACCCCAACGCGCGCGGGTCATCACTAATCGGCGGCGGTGTTGGCTCCGGGTCGCTATGGACCACTGTGCTACCAGTCGGAAGATAGAGTGCCAGCCAGGTCCGGTGGAACCCGTTGTAGAACTGGTTGCCCCCGGGGTTACCATGGTGTGTCAACAGCAGGTCCCAGGTCAGACGAGTCGTGCCGTCGGCAGTCTGCGCAATGTGCAGCTCACCTGCAAGCGTCAGGTTGTGGCTCGCCTTGTTGCCGACGATGTTTGCCAACGTCAGCCCCAGT
>QEUZ01000132.1 GCA_003577355.1 Chloroflexota bacterium
TTGCAGGCGCTACCAACCGCGCGGGCGTCGTTCGAAGTGCAGAACAGCCCCCTCTCTGAAGGGGCAGTCCTCGGTTTCGAATATGGCTACAGCGTCTACGCACCGGAGGTGCTGGTGCTCTGGGAGGCGCAGTTCGGCGACTTCGCCAACTCCGCCCAGGTCATCATCGACCAGTTCATCGTCGCGGCCCAGGCCAAGTGGCTGCAGACCTCCTCGCTGGTCATGCTCCTGCCGCATGGCTACGAGGGCCAGGGGCCGGAGCACTCCAGCGCGCGCATGGAACGCTTCCTCCAGCTAGCAGCCGGCGACAACCTCACGATTGCCAACTGCACGACCTCGGCGCAGTACTTCCACCTGCTCCGTCGCCAGGCGCAGCGGATGCAGACTGCACCCCGGCCGCTGGTCGTCTTCACGCCGAAGAGCCTGCTGCGTCACCCGATGGCCGGCAGCAGCCTGAGCGACCTCGCCGAAGGACGTTTCCAACTAGTGATCGACGATGCTTCGGCCGCCGAGCGCCGCCAGTCGGTCACCCGCGCGGTCGTGTGCAGTGGCAAAGTCTACGTCGACCTGATGTCGTCCGATGCCGCGAAGTCGGCGGAGGCAGAGGCGGTTGCCGTTATCCGCCTCGAACAGATCCACCCGTTCCCCGCCGAGCGGCTGCAACGCATCTTCGCCAGCTACCCGGGACTACAGGAGGTTGTCTGGGTGCAGGAGGAGCCACGCAATATGGGAGCGTGGTGCTATGTATCCGACCGGCTGGAAGCGATTGTCGGGCCGAACACACCGGTGCGTTACATCGGCCGGCCGGAGCGGGCCTCACCGGCGGAAGGCTCGGCCGACGCCCATGCCGAAGAACAGGCACGCATCGTGGCCGCTGCATGGAGCGGGGTGCGCGTACCACAGCTGAACGTTGCGGGAGGGTAGGGGGATGGCGGTCGAGATCCGCGTCCCCGCGCTCGGCGAGTCGATCGTCGACGCGGTGATTGTGAAGTGGCTCAAGCAACCTGGCGAGCCAGTTGCGCGCAGCGAACCGCTCGTCGAGCTGGAGACCGACAAGGTGAATGTCGAAGTCCCGGCAGAACAGGCCGGCACGATGGGGGAGATCCTGAAAGCGGAAAACGAAACGGTCGCCGTCGGCGAACTGCTGGGCACGATCCTGCCGGTGGGAGCCAGCGCCCCGGCAGTGGCCGCGCCGGCTACGAGTGCGGCGCCTGCGGTCGCTCCAGCCACGCCAGCAGCCCCGGCTGTAGCCCCAACCCCGCCGCCCGCAGCGGCAGCAGCGCCGCATCGCGCCGGCCCAGCCGTGCGCCGGTTGGCTGCCGAAAAGGACGTCGACCTCAGCTCGCTCACTGGCAGCGGCCCGGGTGGCCGGGTGGTGCCGGAGGACGTGCTGCGTCGAACTGCCCCGCCGGCCGCTGCGCAGCCAACGCCACCACCTGCCCCGGCCCCGGCCCCGGCCAAGAGCGCGTGCGCATGTCGCGCCGGCGCCAGAGCATCGCCGCCCGCCTCGTCGAGGCCCAGCGCACTGCCGCAATGCTGACCACCTTCAACGAGGTCGACATGAGCGCGGTCATGGACCTGCGCAAGCGCCGGCGCGATGCCTTCCGCGAGCGCCACGGCGTCGGCCTCGGCTACATGTCCTTCTTCACCAAGGCCTGCGTCGGCGCATTGCGCGCCTTCCCACGCGTCAACGCCGAGATCCAGGGGGACGAAATTGTCCTGAAGCACTACTACGACATCGGCATCGCCGTCGGCGCAGAGGAAGGGCTGGTCGTGCCGGTCATCCGCGATGCCGACCAGAAGACCTTCGCGCAGATCGAGCGCGAAGTGCAGGACCTCGGCACACGCGCGCGTGACAACAAGCTCACGCTGGCCGAGTTGCAGGGGGGCACCTTCACGATCACCAATGGCGGCATCTTCGGGTCACTGCTCTCGACGCCAATCCTCAACGCACCACAGTCCGGCATTCTCGGCATGCACAAGATCGAGGAGCGCCCGGTCGTCCATAACGGCGAGATCGTCATCCGCCCGATGATGTACCTGGCCCTCTCCTACGACCATCGCATCGTCGATGGCCGTGAGGCGGTGCAGTTCCTGGTCAAAGTTAAGGAACTGATCGAGGACCCGGAAGCCTTGCTGCTGGAAGGGTAGCGTTACCCGCGTTGAACGCCAAAGCACCGTGATCGCCAGCGCGTCGGGCCCCGAGGAGCCGTTCGCCCTCGGGGTCTGCTATTACCCCGAACAGTGGCCGGCCGAGCGCTGGCCTGCCTACGCCCAGCAGATGCGCGCGCTCGGGCTAACCTACGTGCGCATCGCCGAGTTCGCCTGGAGCCTGATCGAGCCAGAACCCGGCCGCTACGACTGGGCCTGGCTGGACGCCGCGATTGACCTGCTCGCCGCTGCCGGGCTACGAGTGGTGCTATGCACGCCGACCGCCGCACCGCCGGCCTGGCTTGTCCAGGCCCATCCGGAGATCTTGCCGTGGGACCGCGCAGGCAGGCCACGCACCTTCGGCTCGCGCCGCCACTACGATCCCGCCAGCCCGGTCTACCGCGCCCACTCACGGCGCATCACCACAGCGCTCGCCACGCGCTACGGCACACACCCGGCCGTCGCCGGCTGGCAAACCGACAACGAGTTCGGCGACCACGACACCGCCCGCTCCTACAGCCCTGCCGCGCGGGACGCCTTCCGGCTCTGGCTGGCCGAACGCTACGAGACGGTCGCTGACCTCAACGCCGCCTGGGGGACCGTCTTCTGGAGCCAGCAGTACAGCGATTTCGACCAGATCGACCTGCCGAACCTGAGCGTGGCGGAACCGAACCCAGCCCACGCGCTCGACTTCTACCGCTTCTCCAGCGACATGCTGGCGCGCTTCCACGACGAACAGATCGCGATCCTGCGGCGACTCTCACCAGGGCGCTGGATCACCCACAACTTCATGCGCCTGCAACACGACTTCGACCACTACCAGGTCGCGCACAACCTCGACTTCGCCGCGTGGGATTCCTACCCCACCGGCGCAGTCGAATACTCCAGCTTGAGCACAAGCGACAAGCGGCGCTTCGCGCGCACTGGCGAGCCAGACCTGATCGGTTTCAACCACGACCTCTACTACGGGGTTGGCGGTGGCCGGCCATTCTGGGTGATGGAGCAGCAGGCCGGGCAGATCAACTGGGCGCCCTCCAACGCCCTCCCAGCTGCCGGGGCAGTGGCGCTCTGGACCGCCCAGGCCTGGGCGCACGGCGCCAACGTCGTCTCCTACTTCCGCTGGCGCGCGGCAACGGTTGCCCAGGAAGCGCTGCATTCCGGCCTCTTGCGCCACGACGAGACCCTCGACCGTGGCGGAGAAGAGGTGGCCGCACTCGACACCAGCGCCTGGGACACCGCACCCCTGCAGCGCGAGTTCGCCCTGTTGCACGACTACGCATGCCTCTGGGCGTACGACGAGCAACCACACAGCGCCGCAGCGAGCTATTGGGAACAGGTCATGCTCTTTTACCGCGCACTGCGCTCGCTCGGGGTCGATGTCGCCGTGCGCCACGCCGATAGCGACCTGAGCGGCTACCGGCTCATTGTCGCGCCAGCACTGACGATCGTCGACGAAGCCCGCGCAACCCATCTCGCGCGGTACGCACCGTCCGCGCACATCGTCTTCGGTCCGCGCGCCGGGTCGCGCACGCCAAGCGGCAACATACATCCCAGCGGCCAACCCGGCCCGCTGGCGGACTTGCTCGGCTGCCGTCTCCGCAACTTCGACGGCTTGCCTCCCTGGCTGAGCGTCGAGGTCGACGCATACACCGTCACCACCTGGGCCGAAAGCTACCAGCTTGCCGGAGGCACGGCGCTCCACACCTACAGCAGCGGCCCACTGAGCGGGCAACCCGCCGTCGTGCGCCACGGCGGCGTCACGACAATCGGAGCCTGGTGCGCCGAGCTCGTGCGTGACCTTTTGGCCAGCGAACTGCAGCAGCTCGGCATCCCTACGCTCGACCTACCGATGGGTGTGCGCGTTTCCCGGCGTGGCCAAAGTACCCTCTGGCAAAACTTCACCCCAGAACTCGTGACGCTCCCGGATGGCACAACCCTTGCCCCCGTCTCCTACCGCCTCGATTCGACACGCTCCTGACACAGGCAAGCCGCTGACACGCCTGCTGCTGTGACGCCGGTAGTCGATACTTGCGTTAGCGGGAGTGCGGCTGGAGATATGTTTGGTGTACGTCCCGAGCATCTCAGGAAACGCCGGCCCCGCCAGCCGTGCGACGAGAATGCGCAACAAGGGAGGGAGTTTCCGATGCGTGTCCGCATTGCCGCACTTGTGACAGCGGCTGCCGGAACCGCGCTGTACGTTGCATTCTTGCGCCCACGCATGGCGGTTTGGGGTGCAACTCCGGCAGAGGTGGCTCAGCCGATGCCTGGCGATGATCTGATCCCTGACCCTCGTGTCGTGACGACCCGTGCGATCACCATCGACGCGCCACCGGAGCGGGTCTGGCCGTGGCTGGTGCAGATCGGGCAGGGGCGTGGCGGGCTGTATTCCTACGACGTCTTGGAGAACCTCATTGGGCTGGAGATCCACAGCGCCAACCGCATCGTGCCGGAGCTGCAAGCGCTCGCTGTCGGCGACGACATCTCCCTCGCGCCCGACAATGCCATGCCATTGCGGGTCGTTGTGCTCAGGCTTAACGAGGCGCTCGTCATCCGCACCTGGGATATCTCAGCGGACGCCCCAGTTGCTGCCGGCGACTTCTTTGCTGGAAAGATCGCCGGGAGCTGGGCCTGGACACTGACTCCGCTACCGGGTGGCCGCACGCGGCTGATCGCGCGCTGGCGGGCGAGCTGGCGCAACGCGCTGCCGGTGACGATTGTCCAGCACCTTGCGTTGGACCCAGCGCAGTTCATCATGGAGCGCAAGATGCTGCTCGGGATCAAGGCACGCGCCGAACGCAGGCAGCAGACTTCAACTTGAACAGCACGAGCTATTGCATCCGGTGACATTCGGGCGGATCAGCGCGAGGCAGGCGCTGCAACAGACGTTCCCTTGCTCTAGCCAGCGTCCATTCGCCCAGCGGCTACGATACGCTCGGCGTGCGGCATCGTCTTCATCTCGCCCAGCCACTCGATCGGCTGCAGGATGATCCCAAAGGCGCTGCGCGGAGAGATCAACGCCTCCTTGCGCACCCCTTCGCGCACGATGTAGTTGGAGACACGCGCGCCACCGTCCTCCAACTGGGCGAGGAATGCGTCCAGGTCATCGACCTCCACCCCCATGTGCTGGATACCCTGTCCGCGTTTTTCCACATGCTGCGTCACAAAGCTCTCCGGCGTCGTCCCTTCCAGCAGAGTGAAGATATCCTCGCCCACCTGGAAGTAGGCGACGATGTACTGGCTCTCGACAATCTCGTTCTGCCCAAGATAGACCGCGCCGTACAGCCCTTCGAACTGCTTGCGTGCCTCAGCGATGCTCGGAACCGCCACTGCAATGTGGTCGACCCGCAGGATGCTCGCCATCGTTCACCCTTTCACAAAGTGATGCCGGCATCCCACGCGACGTTGACGCGCGAGATGCCGGAACGGAAGGATTAACCGACCCGGTCGTAAAGGCGGCCCATGCGCAGGAAGCGCGGGTGCGGGTCGCCGTCGTTCCGATACCAGACGAAATCGACCTGCATCCCGAAGAACTCGTCGCCGACCAGCGTGAACGTGTGGTTGCCCACCGGCAGCATGCGCTCGGTTGGCATCACCTTTGGCTCTGGGGTAAACGGGCTGCGGTCGGTCAGCACGATGTTCAGGCCGCCGTCCTCGACAGTGATCTCGGCATCCCCCCACTCGTTGGAGTACATACCGGCGTAGATCGCCAGCTCGTCGTCACGCAACGTCACCGGAGCTGGTGTCGTAAGGCTGACACCGGCGTAGTGCTGCAGCGCCCACCGGGTGATCGGGTAGTTGGCGGCAGAACCGCGGCTACTGTTCGTCAGGCAAGCGATGGCGAACTTCTTCTCCGGCACGACGCTGAGCAGCGCCTGGAAGCCGATCGTCGAGCCGCCGTGGCCGATCACCGTACCGCCATCGGCGTGGATGATGTGCCAGCCCAGACCCCACTCGTCGGCCCAGCCGGCCGCTGCGATCTGCGGGCGCTGCATCTCGGCCAGCGACTGCGCGGTCAACACTGGTTGCCCAGCGGCCGTGCCATCGCCCATGTGGAACGCTGCGAACTTCAACAGGTCGCCAACCGTTGAGATGATCCCGCCGGCCGGGTTGACCATGCGGGGCAACTGGTACATCCGCGAGATTTCCAGCTCGTCCGACTTCGGTTCCACCTGGACATGCCCGACCGCCGCCGGATAGCAGATCGCCTCGTGCGCGAAAAAGAAGCTGCGTTCCAGCCCAAGCGGCGCGAACACCTTCTCGCGCATGGCAGCCTCGAACGTCGTGCCGAGCACGCGCTCGATGGCGATGCCGGCCAAGTCGAAGCCGGAGTTGCAGTAGGTCCAGAGCTCGCCGGGGGCGTGCCGTTGGGTGAGCGCGGCGAAGCCGGGCAACGACTTGCCGAGCGCGTCGTCGCCTAGCCCCTGGTCGGTGAAGTAGTCCCCCCACAACCCGCTGCTGTGGTTGAGGGTGTGGCGCACCGTGATGCTGTCATGCGCACTTGGGTCGGCGAGCTCCAGGTCGCTAATGTACTCGCTCACCGGCGTATCCAGCGCCAACTTGCCTTCATCGACCAGCTTCATCACCAGGGTCGTGCAGAACACCTTGGAGATCGAACCGATCTGGAACAACGTATCCGGCCGCACCGGGAAGCCAGTCTCCAGGCTCTCGACCCCCCAGGCGTAGGTCTCGACCTCCCCGTCGCGGTAGATGCCCACCGTCATCCCGGGGACCTTCCAACGTTCCAGCTCATGCCGGACTACCTCGTCCAGCGTTGCGAACACCGCTTCTTCCGCGCTCAACGTCGCGCGCTCCTTTCCTGCACCACGCTGGCCCCAATAGCCTGCGAGACGGTACAGCGTCGTTCCAGCGACGACAAGGGCCAGAAAACGAACTACCCCCGACTCCGTGTGGAGAACGGGGGTAGAGGGGTGAGGGGGAGGGGCGTTAGGTGCGTTTGTAGAGCGTCGCCCAGTCGCGAACGCCACGCAGGCGGGCCAGTTCCCGCTGCTTGTGCTCGACCTAGACGCGCATGCTGTATGGGGTCATCGGTGACCCTCTCTTTCTGTTGTGGGCGCTGCGGCGCGCCCGCCTGGTGCATCGTGAACGTCTGAAGGATTAGCCCGCCCGGCGGAAGATGGTGCGCCAGTTGCGGCCGCCGCGAATGCGGGCCAGCTCTTGCTGGGTGTACTCAACCTGGATCTGAAGGCTGTACGGGTCCATCGTTGACCTCTCGCTTTCTCACTACCTGGCGCGTCGTTGCGCCCGGATTCCGTGGTGTCACGCGCCCTTGCTTAGCCAGTGCGCTTGAAGATCGAAACCCAGTTGCGGTGACCGCGCGCGCGAGCCAGTTCCTGCTGGGTGTACTCGACCATCTTGGCCAGTCGGTACGGGTCCATCGTGGCCCCTTTCATGCGTGGCGACCTGCCTGGGCCGCTGTTCGAATCCGCTGGGACGCTCCGTTGCGTCCCCTGCTGTGGTCCGGCTCCGTCGCCGTCCCATTCAACACTCGTAGGATAGTTCTCTGCCGGCGTTCCCACATCGTCGCTTCGTGCTGTTCCTGGCCTGTCCTTCCGGTCAGTCCATTTCGTACTGATGGCTGAGCAGGTAGTTCCGTCCGTCCTGCTCCGGCAGCGACAGCCCGTCAACCGCTAGACTTGCGCCATGAAACGCTGGATTGCCGTCTACGTGATATTGATCCTGAGTTTGCTGACCCTGCTGGCCGCCTGTGGCGAAGAACCGCGGCCTCGCCTCGACCCACGCACCTTGCCGACGATCACACCAACGCCGGTGACGCCGGTGCCCGGCCAAGGGGAATACCTGATGCCGCTACAAGGTGGCCAAACCGTGGTGCCAGATGACGGCCGCTACACCTTTGTGGTCCCGACCGGCTGGTACTCCATTGATGTCAGCATTGCCGAGGAGTTCTGGGTTGAGCCGCCTGCCGTTGCAGGGGAAGACCCGCAGATCACCGTCAATATCGTGCGGGAGAATTTGAGCGGCATCGAGAACCCCCGCCAATATGCGGAAATCGGCCAGAAGCACGGGGCGGAGATGTACTCAAGCATCGTTACGATCTCGTCCGCGCCAGTGCGGGTCGGCGATCGTCCGGCATGGCGCTGGCTCTTCACCGCCAATGTCGGCGCAAAGGGCACGTTGTTCTACCAGCTCTTCATCATCGACGGCCGGCAAGGGTTTGTCCTCACCGGCTCCGCCCCGGCTACCGGAGACGAGCGCGCCTTGCAAGCACTGTTCGACAGCATCGCCGGCTCGCTGCAGTTCGTGCGCGGTTAGCGCAGTGTCAACGTTTCCCAGTTCAGGCGATTGCTTGTAGTGCGCTTCGACATTATCTGGAATGTGGTATGGCAGCGAAGCGCAGCTGACTTCTGTCGTCGGCAACGGTGCATCTGTCAGCGCGGAACAACCCGCTTGGGCCGCCGTGCTGCACGCAGCCCCCGGTTACCACGCCGCATTCGCGTGCGGAAGAAGACCGCATCCGTCCGTTTCACTGTCGTTGACAACCGGCAGAGGTGTCTCGGCGCCACTTCAGTAGTCGCATATCACGGGCAGCGCCCCAGCAACGAGACGGAGCGCCAGTGCGAGCGCACTACTGGAGGCCAGCTCCAACTGCTGCGGCGCCAATATGCGACGATATATCGATCGACGATAGTATTGATGATAACCACAAACGAGCGCCGGACGATCGGGATACCGCAGGTGAGTGACGCCAACCGTCTCGGAACAGAGCAGCACGCGTGTACTGATCGATTTGAGGACCTGCTCGAATTGTGCCGGGTGCTGCGCCAGACAACCCACCAAACGCGGCGTGGCGAGATGACCGCCGAACAGTATTGGCTCTTGCGCTTCCTGCACCATCACGACCAGGCCAGCGTTGGGGAGATCGCTGCGGCGCTCGGCATCACCCAGAGCTCGGCCACGACCGCCTGCCAGCGGCTGGAACGCGCCGGACTTGCCTGCCGCCAGCGCGGCGACCGCGACGAGCGTGTCGTCCGGGTACAGCTGACCGAGGAGGGGCGCACGCGCATGCAGCAGTGGCTCGCGCAAAAATCCCAGGCGCTCGGCCAGTTCCTCACCCCACTGGAACCCAGCGAGTGCGACGAGCTATTCCGCCTGCTACACAAGCTGCTCGGGGCCGAGGGAACAACCTGACCCGCGAGCTAGTGTTCCAACCACCGTCCACAGTCGGGTCAAGGTAGCTCGTTGCATCAGTAAAGAGCGCTTGCAACATCACGCGAGTGCTTCGAACACAGTCGATCGAACCACTGGTCACTCGTCACTCGTCACTCGTCACTCCACCAGCCTGTGACACTGCCGCTGGGCTGCAGGCTGGCGCGGTAGTGTGGTTCCACCCCAACCGCCTCCCCTCCCCGCGAGGATGAGCGGGGGCGCCCGGCGTTTCAGCATCTGCGTCTGCTTCCTGCGCCCCAATACGCGTTGCCACTGGCACAACCCTCGGCAGCCCAATATTCTCCCTCGCACCTGACTACTGGACAGGACCGAGGGTGAGAGCCGCTCTAGCGCGCCGCTTCGGCGATCCAGCCAGCCATGTGCTCGCCGAGCATGATCGCCGGCAGGTTGGTATTGGCGCGCATCACCCGTGGGAAGATCGACGCATCGCAGACATACAGCCCCTCGATACCGTAGACCTTGCCGCGTGGGTCGACGACCGCCAGTGGGTCGCTATCCGGCCCCATGTGGCAGGTCGAGACCGGATGATAGGCGTGGCGGATACCCGAGCGCAGGTACTCGGCCAGGTCCTCGCGCGAAGCCGTTTCTGGCCCAGCGCCAAACACCCGCGTATACGGCGCGGTGTGCATCCACTCGATGGCGGTCTCGAGCCCATCGAGCATGGCGGTGATGTCGTGGTTATCAGGGTCCTGGATGAGCTGGTGGTCGAGGATCGGATGGTCGCTCGGCTTGGGTGAGGACAGCGTCAGCGAGCCATTGCCGCGCGAGTCGACCAGATAGACGCCAACCCGATAGCGCCACTTCTGGGTCGCCTGGTCGCGCTGGGTCAGCCCGACGATGTGCACGTCGAAGCCTTCTTCGCAGACGGAGCTGCGGAACTTGGCCAGGGTCTGCTCGTCCGGCAGCCACTTCTCGGCGGCGAAGGCGTCCATTTCCGCGTCGAACCAGGCCGGTGCATCGAGCAACAGCGAGGTCGAGGGGTGGTCGTTCAGGTGTCGGCCAACCCCTTCCAGTTGCTGGACGATGGGGATGCCCAGGTCACGCAAGTGCGCCGCTGGCCCGACGCCCGAGCGCATCAGGATCATCGGCGAGCCGTAAGCCCCGCCGGATAGCACGATCACCGGCGCTTCAAAGCGCTTGCGTTCAAAGTCAATGATCGCCTCGACGGCAACGGCACGTCCGTTCTGGATGTCGACCTTGTCGACCAGCGCATCCGGCACGATCGTCAGATTGGCGTTCTCGCGCACCGGGTCGATGTAGGCCAGCGCCGTGTTCCAGCGCACGCCACCGTCGATGTTGGCCGGCGACGCTGCGACTCCCAGGATCTCGTCCGGGTCATTCAGGTCGGCCGAGCGCGGCCAGCCTGCCGCCACCGCCCCCTCCACAAAGATGCGCTGGAACGGCGTGATCTCGTCGTCGGTGGGGATGCGCACCCGCATGGCGCGTTTGGCGCGTTCGAAGGCCGGCGCGACCGACTCCCAGTCCCAGCCGGTGTTGCCGAGGGCAGCCCAGCCGTCGTAGTCGCAGCGGTGGCCGACCAGCGCGACGCAGCCATTGTGCGCGGAGCAGCCGCCCATGATCCGCGCGCGGTCGAAGCCGGTCAGGTGGGTATGGCTGGGGTGCGCCTTTCCGGCGTAGGCCCACTGGTGGCTCAGGGCGAACTGCTTCGCATCAAGGATGTCAGCCGGCCATCTGCCCTCGGAATAGTGACCGTAGTCCGGCCCGGCCTCCAGCAGCAGCACCCGCAACGTCGTATCCCGCGCGATGATCCCGGCCAGGGTTGCTCCCGCCGAACCCGCCCCCACAACGATCAGATCAGCCTGCACCGACCCTGCCCCCACCTGTACACCTCGCTCCCTGCTACCCAGCTATTACCCACGCATCATCCGACAAGTGCCTGCTGCCGATCCGGTGAGGGAGTTCGCGGGGTTCGTGGAGACCCCTCGCCCCAACAACGCTCACCTCCCCAGATGTTGCGAACTGGCAGGAAACAGGAACCGGCACAACCGCGAACATCCCGTAGCCAAACGAGACGCCCATAATGCCCCGTTCCGCTGTCACCTGTCACCTGTTGCCTGTGACCTGCCATCACGGCAGTGTACCCCGGACCGCGGTCGCTGTCGCCGGTGCTGCAGGCACAAGCCAGGGCTGGTGCAACGTCGTCCGCGGTCGTCGTGCAGCGAAGTTGTTCCAGCGAAACATGCTCCCCGACGGTCATCCCGACCGAAGTGGAGGGATCTCCAGACTGAAGGTTGGGGCAATCTCGCCGGGGAAC
>QEUZ01000133.1 GCA_003577355.1 Chloroflexota bacterium
TCCATGTCACCCTCCTCACAGAGCCGCCCGCTGCCGGCCAGCCGACGGCGAACACCGCCGATCATAGGCGGCATCCGCACTCCGTCAAGCGCCACTCTTCCGGTGATGGCTGGCCTGGTTGGTATCCTTTGGATGAGTGGTTAGTGGCTAGTGATTAGTGGCTAGTGAAGAGTGACCAGTGACGAGTGAACAGTGACAAGTGACCAGTGACGAGTGACCAGTGCCGAGTGACCAGTGACCAGTGACGAGGAGTTTTGGAAGGGTCGGGCAGCGACGAGGCGGCGCGTTGCTCGTTTATGACGTATGAGAATGCTATGTTCTTGGCGTGTTCGTGGTGGACAGGGATGAGGAGCGGGAGATGATGCGCGTGTTGGTGTGGCCGCACCTGCATGTGATCGCGGGGCGGGGTCGTTCACGATATATCGACTCGTCCCGATCTCCCCGGCACGCTGCATGCAGCACACATCTGGTCACTGGTCACTCGTCACTGGTCACTGGTTGCTCCACCCATGCGTAAGTGGGTGAAGCGGCTCTCTCTGGCCGCAGCAGCTGGCATGTTCCTCGTGTTGATCCAGGGTTCGCTCGTGACGACGACCGGCTCGGCGGATGGCTGTGGCAACTCCTGGCCGTTGTGCCACGGTAAGTTCGTCCCCAGCTACACCGTCGAGACGGCGATCGAGTTCAGCCACCGCTTTGTCGTGATGATCGAGAGCTTCCTGATCATCGGCACGGCGGTTGGGGCGCTCTGGTTCTGGCGCCACCGGCTGGAAGTGCGCATTCTCGCGCCGGTGATGGTGGCGTTCCTGTTCATCCAGGCCGGCCTCGGGGCCGCGTCGGTGATGTGGCCGCAGTCGGACCCGATCCTGGCGTTGCACTTCGGGATCTCGCTGATTGCATTCGCCAGCACGCTGCTGATGACGACCTTCCTGTATGAAATCGATGGCCGCGACCGTCGCAGAGATATCCGCGTGCCACGGTCGTTCGTCTGGGCGGTCTGGGGGCTGGCAGCCTACACCTACGTGGTCGTCTACATCGGCGCTTACGTGCGCCACAGCGGCGCGAGCCTGGCCTGCAGCGACTGGCCGCTCTGCAACGGCAACTACATCGGCGGGTTCGAGGGCGCGGTCGGCGTCGCCTTCGGGCACCGGGTCTCGGCGCTGGTGCTCATCGTGGCGACGGCTGTGGTGGCCTGGTGGGCGTTGCGCTTCCGTGCCGCCCGGCCGGAGCTCTTCTGGGCAGTGCTGATCGCGTTCGGCCTGGTCGTGGCGCAGGCGATTAGCGGCGCGTTTGTTGTGCTAACCCGGTTGGAGACGTTCCCAGCGCTCTCGCACGGTATGCTGGTGTCGGCCTTCTTTGGGACCCTCGCCTACCTCGGGTTCCATGTGCTGCCGCGGCCCGCGGCGGCGGTGGCGGCGGAGCAGGCCCCGGAGCAACAGGAAAGCCGCTCACCAGCCTTCGCGGGGCGCACCCCGGCGACGGCTTCCAACCGCTAGCTCAGGCGATCGTCCCAACGCGCACAACCTGTGCGCGTCCATCGACGATGGCGACGGCGAACACGAAGTCGGTGACGACGCGGCCATCCGGCCGGATCAGCCGGGCATGGAAGCATTCGGCCGTGCGGTCGGCGCTGAGGCCGTTGCAACTGGTGCGCACCACACGCGACGTCGCGCCGGCCAGCTCAGCCGCGTCACGCAACTGCAGATCGTAAACAAGCGCATCGATCGGGTCGTGCAGCCCGCCAATTGCCCAGCGTTCGGCCAGCCGGGTGGAGCGGCGCTCCAGGATGTCAATCGCGAAATTCGTGGCGACGTGGATGCGGGCCTCGCTTGCGGCGCGTTCCGGGTTCTGGTTCCGGCTGTAGTTGACTGCCCGGATCACCGGGATGCCGATCATTACTGCGACGATGAAGAGCGAAATGATCCAGACGGTCGGCTTGATGAAGCGTTCCCCGCCCGGCCGCTCGTCAACATCCGCAATGTCATCACGCTCGCGCCAATCAGTACCGGACATGCCAGCCTCATTCCTGCTTGCCGGTAGTTGTATCAAGTGGGTTGGCTGGGGAGTGAGTCGTACAACCAACCCAACCAAGCACCAATCACCAACGTCGCATTACTCACCACGCACCACCCAGACCGTCCCGCGCAGGTCCACGACGTACAGGTTGGCTGCTTCGTCGAGGCCGAAGGAGCTGATACGCAGGTTGGAGCCGTGCAAGGGTGTGACGTTGGGCGCGCCATCCGCCGCGCGGGTCAGCCCCCAGATCGTGCCAGCGCAGTAGTCGGCGAACAGGTAGACCCCGCGCAGTGACGGCGCAGCAGGGCCACGGTAGACGTACCCGCCGGTGATGGCGCATTCACGTTCTGCATGCTCGTAGGTGTAGAGCGGCCAGAAGAACCGGGAATCCTGTGCGGGGCACGCGCCGTCCGGCCGGTTGCATCGCAACCCCTCGAAGATATTCCAGCCCAGGTTCAGCCCGCCTTGCCCTGGCGGGATGACATTGAGTTCCTCGATGCTGGCGCTGCCGACATCGCCGAGGTACAGCTCGCCCGTGGCGGCGTCGAAGCTGAAGCGCCAGGGGTTCCGCAGGCCGGTGAGCCAGATTTCTGGGCGTGCGCCGGTGGTCGAGACGAACGGGTTATCCGGCGGTATGGCATAGGGCGAGCCTGCGTCGACATCGATGCGCAGGACCTTGCCGAGCAGGGTGTCCAGCCGCTGGCCGTTCTGCCCGCCGCTTTGTCCGCCGCCGTCCCCCATGCCGACGTACAGGTAGCCATCCGGCCCGAACAGCAGGAGCCCGCCGTTGTGGTTGCCGGCCGGCTGGTCCACCTGCAGCACGGTCCTGGCCGAAGCCGGGTCGAGCCGGTTGGGGTCGTCCGGCGCGACCTGGTATTCGGCAACGACGGTATCGCCATCCAGGTTGGTGTAATTGACGAATGCTCTGCCGTTGGTGGCGTAATCCGGGTGAAAGGCGAGCGAAAGCAACCCCTGCTCGTTGGCGCTGGAGCCGACCAGGGGCACGATGTCCAGAAACGGCTCCGGCAGGCGCTCACCGTTATCGATGATCCAGACCCGTCCGGCCTGCTGGACGATGAACAGGCGCCCGCTGCCGTCACCAGCGTTGGTGAGGTAGACCGGCCGCGTGAAACCGGCGACAACCAGTTGCAGGTTCAGCGCCGGCTCCTGCGTTGCGCTGGCAGGGGTCTGCTCCCGTTCCGGCTGCCGCAAGGCACATGCTGTCGAGACGGCCAGCAGCGGCGCGAGTAACCCCACCAGGACAACTCGCTTCACACCTGCTCCTCCCGCTGCGTATCCACCCCAATCGCTCGTACAACCAGCATGGGGCTTTGGTTGCATGTTCGGTACTCGCTACGGTTCCCTATGGGGCCGACCGAGCCGCCCTCGTTGGCAGGCGCCGCGCAGCGGCGCACGGTACGGAGTGTTTCATACAGCCGCCGCTTGGGACATCTCTGCCGGTATGCGGACGCCTCTCGTGACGGCGCCCGCCACGCCAAGCCTTCCTGCTCGCGCAGATCACCATCGTCGCGACACAGCACGGCTGGCGCGGCAGCACGCTCATCGTCGATGCCGGCTGCAAGCCGGCCAGGCTCCGCAACGTGTTGCCGGTCGAACGCACCGACGAGTTCGCCCACTACATCCGCCGCCGCAGCGGAACCGGCGACGGCCCCGCGCCGGCAGACGTCATCCTCCCGCCCCAGGTGGACGTCATGGCGCTCCTGAAGCAACTCGGCGACCTGCGCGACGCCGGCGTCCTCACCGACGACGAGTTCAACACGAAGAAACGCGAACTGCTGGCGCGGATCTGACACGCCCCAAGGCTGCGCGGAGTGGGAGAGCAGTAGCGGGGCAACGTAGGTTCGTGGTGCAGCCGATGTGCTGGGTTGTGGAACGGACGCTGGGGTGGCTCAAGGATTATCGAAGGTTGAGCAAAGCATACGAAGAGTTACCTGCATCGAGTGAAGCAATGATTCTCAATGCCATGATCCATGTGACGATACGAAGACTCGAAGAGTAGATTTCTGACAGGCTCTCATGAGCGGAAGTGCATAACACCTTCTAATTGTGACCATCTACGCAACAGACCGCTGATCATGGAAGCGACCTTGCTGGAACAGATTTCACACAGTTTACTCATAGGTTAGATTTTATGAAGCCTTGCTAACTGATCCAAAGGGTTCCATCCTTTAGGCTTATCTCTGCCTTTGGAAAACCAAGGCATACCGGCGGTGATCCAGGTTTCTCTCCAGCATCGATAGGTTTCGGGTTTTGACCGGAATGATTCACTTGATACATCATCATCGTACCCAAAATGTATTCCACAAGATGGGCAAATCTCAAATGATGCCGACTCTCCGCACCAAGGAGGTTGGTTTAACGCGTAGCCACATACGGGACATAAGATATCTGGATTCATGGTTCCCATGGCGCTATTCCTACTTGCTTATCCCATTGTGATTGTCTAAACCCCTTGATGAACGTCTTTGTAGATCCATCAGCGTTGTACGATCCGAATGTTTGAGTAGATGGTTCATAGACTCGGATAATGCCGGTGCTAGGATCAATCTTGGTTGGAAGACGATCCGCTTGTGATCTCAGAAAGAATTCGTGTGCCATCTTCGCATACTCATCTGGAGTCGCTGCGCCGAACTGCTTGCCATGCCTCGTAAAGTGATCGAGTAATGTATTTGGGTCTGCCCAGTTCCAGCAGCTATTATGCACTAGCCACTGGCCTGAGCCAACGAAGTACGTGTTCGCTCGGGCAACCGTGAGATTATACATCGCTTGTTGTTTGCGATCGGACTGAACATCGGTGATGCTACTGTAATTCCCGCTCGCATCGCGTACTGAGGTCCCAGCTTCTAATCCGCTAGCCGACACCCATCCGCTTCCCAGTACGTAGAACGGGTGCTCGGGTGTAGTCTCGATCGTCTCGCCGCCGACTGTGACGCGCACAACCACCGGATCGACGTGCGACCAGATCGCCGTCACGGTGTAGTAGCCCGTGTCGCCTGTCGCTTCGTGGAAGGCGAGAACCTCGTCCCCCGGCTTGATCTCGGCGATATCCTTCGCCCCCTCGGCCGTGGCAACGTTCGTGTCGCCTGAGAAGCTGCAAGCTGCGTCGATGGCGTCATCGAGCTTGCTATCGCCGCCTTCGATGCAACCCATAGCGGCCGAGAACATGAGGTCAGTCGCTTCGGACTGATCAAGCGCAATCGCCACGAGCAGGTCACCTGCGACTGCCTTCAGTGCCCCTTTTGCACAGTCGAATTGGGGCAGAAGCGGGTACTTGGCCGCTGCTTCGAGCACCGATGCCACGTCCCAATCCAGCGGATTGCTGGTAATCGTGCCTTCAGGCAGATAATCGAACTTATCCAGGAAGAAGATCACGGAGAGCCCAATGACGAGTAGTAGGAGCGCGACCCATTTGTTCCACGAGGTAAAGAGCAGTCCGCCAAGCGCCGGTGCTGATGCCATCATAGGAGGTACTGCGGTCGCGACCATCAGGGAAATTGCAGCCAGGGCATAGCCGATGCTGACGACCGCCGCTATGGCAGTGGTCGACCATTGCAACTCTCCAACACTCGCCGTTGAGTGTCCACTTGGATCAGTCCAGGTCGCGGGATTATTCGCCACATAGGCATAGCGGTTGTAGCCTTGCGAACCGGGTGCGTTGGGTTGGACGCTGTCGGCGGAGATGAATCGTCCCAGGCTCGGATCGGCAGAGCGCGCCCGCAGGTAGATGAACCCGGTTTCGTCGTCACGCTGCTCGCCGGTGTACCCGAAGGTGCTCGTTGAACCGCTGCTGCTACGGACTTCACCAAAGACATCGTAGTCCGCAGTGCCGATGAGGGAGCCACCGTCATCGGTGAGACCCCGCGTGCTGCCGAGCGCGTCGCCCAGATAGTAGGTTGCATCATCATTGCCATCAACGTGGCTCTGCATGCCGGCAGCGTGCAGATAAGCGTTGTCCCCGTCATCGACTAAGAGTGGCAAGCCACTCACTCGATCCCAGGCGTATTCCGTCGTGACGCTGTTGGTCGTGGCACTGACCCGTACACCATCACCGTCGTACTGATACTCGGTCGTGGTGGACGAAATCGTGGCGCTGGCCAGCCGATCAGCCCAGTCCCAGACAAAGGTGCTGGTCCCGGCCTCAGTCAGATTCCCGGCATCGTCATAGTCGTAGCTGAGGGTTCCGTCACTAGTCAGTTGGTCGGCATCGTCATAGGTGTAGGTCGTTGGGCTGCCGCTGTTGAGCGTTTCGGTCAGGCGGTTACCGTTGGCATCATAGGTGTATTCGATAACGTCGGTATTCGGGTAGGTGACCTCGAGCAGTCGATCCAGATCGTCATACACGTAGCTTTCGACGCCGGCTCCGCTCGTGACACTCGTGCGATTGCCGGCATCATCGTAGGTGTATGCGAAACTCTGTAGGCTGCCCAAACCGGTAGCATGCACAATGCTGGTGACCCGACCGGCCAAGTCATAACCGGTAGTGGTAGTAACGCCGTTGGGCCGGACAATCCCAGTGCGGCGACCATCGTCATCGTAGTTGAAGGTGGTCGTGCGGCTTTCCCAGTCAGTCTGACTGCTGAGTTGGCCGGCGTCATCGTACGTATAGGTGACTGTCCGTGCGCCGGGCAGCGTCAGGCTGGTGCGTTGACCAGCGGCATCGTAGCCGTAGCCAACCGTGCCCTGTGGCGCGTCGACCTCGGTCACCCGTCCAGCGTCGTCGTAGGTCCAGGTGGTTGTTCCAGTCGGGTCGATCATTTCGATCCGGCGGTTGGCGGCGTCGTACTCGTAGGAAATGCTGCCGCCCGGGAACGTCGATCCGATCAGATTGCTGACCGCATCGTAGTCGTAGCTAACGGTGATGTCGCGCGGATCGGTGATACTTGTGACTCGGCCAAGGTCGTCGTACGCATAGCTGGTTTCGCGGTTGAGAGCATCGGTTTCAGTCAGGATGTTGCCGAGGTTGTCATAGGTCCATGTCGTCGTCTTGCCGCGTGGATTGGTCAAGCCGATGCGCTGGCCAGCGTCATCATAGGAAAAGCTGACGACTCCAGAGAGTGCATCAGTCATGCTGATCAGGCGGTTGGCCTCATCATATGCATACGTTGTCGTCCGTTCCAGGGGGTCAGTCATCTCGATGCGTCGGCCGGCAGCGTCATAGGCGAAAGTCGTAACCAGTTCGAGCGGGTCGGTGACACTGGTCAGCAAACCGCGTGCGTCGTAGGTGTAGGTGGTTTCAGCACCGAGTTCAGTGGTAACGAGCGTCTGCTCGCCCCGCGCGTTGAAGGTGTAGGTCGTCGTACGGTTGAGCGGGTCGGTGACTTCGACAAACCGATTCAGTTCATCGTAGACGTAGGATGTGACGTTCTCCAGCGGATCAGTCACCGTCAACCGGTTGCCCTGCGGGTCGTAGGTGTACGATGTCGTGTTCTCTAGCGGGTCAGTCACATTGGTTAGCCGGCCACCTGCGTCGTAGGTGTACGAAGTAATCTGCTCAAGCGGGTTAGTAACACTGGTCAATCGGCCGGCAGCATCATAGGCATATTCGGTCACGCGCAGCAGTGCGTCGGTGGTCGATACTCGCTGATTGGCTTCGTTGTAGGTATGCGTCGTCGTATTGGCCAGATCGTCGGTGACGGTCAGGAGATTGTTGCAGTCATCATAGGTTGCGGTGGTCACCGCGCCGTTCGGCATCGTCGTTGAGACTAGACGTCCGGCATCGTCATAGCCGAATGAAACAGTGCGGTCCAATGCGTCGGTGACGCTTGTCAGATGTCCAGCATCATCGTAGGTGCGAGTACTTGTCTCATCCAGGTGGTTCGTGATGCTGATCAGCCGATTGGCGGCGTCGTATTCATAGCTGGTCGTGTGGCCCAGCGGATCGGTTTCGCTGAGCATGTTGCCATTGGCGTCCCAAGTGTAGGTCCAATCGTTCTCTGCCCGGTCACGCTTGGTGTGGACATTCCCTCGCGCATCGTACGACCAGCGCGTGCGGTGTTCGAGCTGGTCGTCCTGGTAGAACGGTCGCCCGACCGCATCAAAGCGTGTATACACCTCGTTATCGAGAGCATCCCGAATGACCTGGGGCGATCCAAAGGCGTCGTACTCATACTCGGTGGTATTGCCGTTGGCGTCGGTCTCAGTGAGAACCCGCCCGTTCGCGTCGTAAGTCCAGGTCCACTCATGCGTCAGCGGATCGGTCTTGCTGATCATGTTGCCATCGGCGTCGTACGCGAACGTCGTCGTCTCATCCAGCGGGTTCGTCTCGGTCAGGATGCGTCCGGCACTGTCATAGGTCCACGACCAGGTCTGGTCCAGCTCGTTCGTCGACGTCTCGACGTTGCCGTCGTCGTCGTAGGTCAGGGTCGTCTCGTTCCCGCAGGCATCGGTCATCGTCGCCGGCAGACGCAGCGGTGTCCAGGTGATCCCGACTGGGTTGCCGTGCGGGTCCTCGATCGCGCTCAGATTGCCATCGGCGTCGTAGCTGAAGTCCCAGGCATTCTCCAGTGGGTCGACGATGCGTGCCCGATAGCCGGCGCTGTTGTACTGGAACTCCAGCACCCGGTTGAGCGGATCGACCTTGAAGGTCGTGCGCTGGAAACGGTCGAAGTAGTACCTGGCCGTCTCACCGTTCGGGTCGGTGACCGAGGTCACTCCCTTGCTCGGCGTGCTGTAGTCGATCTCAATCGTGCTCTCGTCGGCCAGCGTCTGGGTCGTCACCCGGTGGTACTGGTCGAAGGTGTTGCTCAGGACGACGTTCTCCTCCGGGTCGGTCACCGTGGCCAGGTGGTGGTTGTCGTAGCCGTAGGTCCAGACCGCTTCATTCGGCAGGGTCACCGTCGTCAAGTCGCCGTTGCCGTCGTAGCCGTAGGCGACGACTGCTGCACTCGGGTCGGTCACCGATGCCAGGCGGCCGTTGCCGTCGTAGGCCAGGGTCAGCGTGCGGCCAACCGGGTCGGTCACCAGCGTGATCCGGCCATTGCCGTCACGGGTCAGGGTCGTTTCGTTGCCGTTCAGGTCGCGGAAGCTCTGCAGCACACCGGCGCTGGAGAACTCATAGATCAGGTTGCTGGCCGTCGTCAGGGTATAGCTGCCGTCGCCGTTCTTCTCCAGCGCATCTTGCACGCGTGGATCAAACGGGACGAAGCGGTTGGGTGGGTCGTTGACCGGGTGATACCAGTCGAAGACGATCTCCCGGCCGCTGCCGAAGGTCACCGCAGCATCGCCATCGGAGTTGACGACCGTCAGCTTCGTGTCATACGAGTGCGTCCAGCGCGCACCGAGCGTGCCGACCTGGTCGGAGTGGCCGTGGTAGTAGCGCACGAAGATCAACGGGTTCTGGGTCGGCAGGGCGATGTCCTGCATCTGGTAGCCGAAGCTGCCGCTTGAGGTGTCGATCAGCATCCCGACCCGGTCGGAGTACGGCTCACTCAGATGCTGCATCGCGATGTTGTCGGCAAGCGAATAGAGCTTGCCGCTGCGGGGCACCTGCACCTCGAAGTAGCCGTTCTCCCCCATGAAGTCCGAGACCTGGATGTAGCCGGTCTTCAGCCCGGTCGGGGTGTTGGAGGAGTCCTGGAAGACCGTCCAGTTCTGACTGGTGGCCGCGTTGAACCACTTGACCCGGATCAGACTGCCGGACGCCGCGCCGATCTCGTAGGTCAGGGCATACCAGCGCGAGTCGGTCCCGGAACCATCGATAATCGCGGTCGAGATGGCATTCGAGGTGAGGTAGGTGGCCGACTGGTTCGCCCAGGCGGTGACGTAGGTCCCGTTGCTGTTCTCTCCGGCGTCCACCCCATGCTCGGTCAGCACCTGCCAGCCGGGGATCGTCAGCTCGCCAACCGCGACATCATCGTACAAGCCGGTGCCGGCATACTGGACGATGCGCAGCTTGACCGTCTCTCCGGCGTACGCCCCCACCCCCAGCTTGAGGGTCGACCAGCCACTCGTGGCGCTCATCGAACCCGAGAGGTCAGTCACCGTGCTGAAGCCACTGCCGTGCAGCAGGTAGATGAAGAAGGTCGTCGACGCTGACGAGCGGCTGTAGGAGAGCGTCAGCTGTTGTGCGTTGCTCGGCAGAGTAAAGGCCGCCGAGGTGGCGTGGGTGGTGTAGTTGAGCGCACCCTGGAGCGAGAGAGCATTGCCGCTCACCCCACCGCTGACCTGGGCGGCGTTGGCACCGGCGGTGATC
>QEUZ01000134.1 GCA_003577355.1 Chloroflexota bacterium
CGCCCAAACGTCGGCAGGATCTGGATGTTGTGTTGCGCGCCCTTGGCCACGATCCACTCACGGAACTGCCGGTCGCTCATCTGGCGCACCGTCAGGTTCTCGGTCGCGTCGCTGACATCAGAAGGAACGACCACATAGATATAGTCGAGGTCCTCGTCAACCATCTCTCGTAGGGTCATCGCGCGACTACCGCCTTCACACCTGCGCTCCCGCTGGCTCGACCTTGCGGCGTAGTATAGCCTTGCGGCAACAACACACGTCGTCCACCCCACCTGCAAGGGTTTGGAGCACCAATGGTTGCAGCCACAACAATAGACGCCCCAATCGGACGGACCGCAGGTCACGACACGACACACCGGCGCTACGTCAAAATCATCGCAACACTCGGTCCGGCGGTTGCTGGGCGCGAATCACTGTCTGCACTGATCGAAGCCGGAATCGATGTCGCGCGTATCAACTGTTCCCACGGGACCATTGAAGAACGCGCGCGGCTGATCCACCTCCTGCGCGAGCTCGCTGACGAGCGTGGCAGGCTGATCCCGATCTTACTCGACCTGCGCGGGCTGAAGATCCGCACTGGCCCGCTCGCACATAACGAAGCAGTGCCGCTCGCGCGTGGAGCAAAGGTTCGCGTGTACCCACGCCTGGTGCCGACAACGGTCGATCAAATCGGCGTCAGCTACCCGGCCCTGCTCGATGTCGTCAGACCCGGCTCCCGCATGCTCCTCGCAGATGGCCTGATTGAGCTTCTCGTGGAAGACCTGACCGATGAGTACGCCATCTGCTCGATCGGCCGTGGTGGGCCGCTAGCGAGCGGCCAGGGAGTCACCCTTCCCAACGTGACGCTGCAGGAGGCCAGCCTTACGGCAACCGATCGCGACGATCTGGCCTTCGCTGCGCGCCACGGCGTCGAGCTTCTCGGACTATCGTTTCTCTCCAGCGCAGAGGATATCCACACCGCGCGAGCAGCAGCGGCAGACCTGGGGGCGCGACCGGCGCTCGTGGCCAAAATCGAGCGCCCGGCAGCGTTGGCGAAGATTGGCGAGATCGCCCGCGCGGCAGATGCCGTGATGGTTGCCCGAGGTGACCTTGGGGTGCAGCTGCCGCCGGAGCAGATCCCGCGCGCACAAAAGGAGATCATCGCCCTGTGTAACCGCGTCGGAACGCCGGTGATTACCGCCACGCAAATGCTGGAATCCATGATTATGCAGCCGGTCCCGACCCGCGCGGAAACCAGCGATGTCGCCAACGCGGTGCTCGATGGTACCGATGCCGTGATGCTCAGCGCCGAGACTGCCACCGGCAGGCACGCAACCGCCAGTGTCGAAATGATGGACCGCATCATCCGCGAGGTCGAGCGTGACGGCCCAGTGCGGCCTCCCGCTGTGCGTGAGTCACTGGACGCCGCCGACCCGGAACGCCAGATCACCGACGCCCTGGGGCGAGCCGCGCGTGCCCTGTCCGACGTTGCACCAATCGAAACGATCATCGTTTTCACGCTGACTGGCGCTTCGGCTCGCCTCGTCGCCAAAGGCCGGCCGCGGGTCCCGATCATTGCCGTGACGACCGACCCGTATGTTGCGCGCCAGCTCTCGCTTGTCTGGGGTATTCACGCCATCATCGCCCCACTTGTCGATGATCTCGAACAGCTCCTGCGTGAGGCATCTCGCAAAGTCGTCGCCGAAGGGTTGGCACGCGAGGGTACGGAGGCGCTCTTCGTTGGGAGCCTGCCGATCTACCGCGTAAGCGGTCGGACCAACCTGCTGCACATTCGCCGGCTGGAGGGGTAGACCAGCGACGAGAAATTGGCGATACTTCCCGCGAGCACACCCGCCAACGCCAGACGTTTCGTCAACGGAGACGATATTCGCGCAGCGACGCGGAGAATGAGGGCTGCCAACTATGCAACTCGTTGAGATCCGCGACCTTGACGGCCCTAACTTGTTCCTCCTGCAACCAGCGATCAAGATCGAGCTCGTCGTCAGCCCGGACGACCGGCTGACGCCCGAGGCCGCGGCAGCACTGGCCGAGCACTATGCGTTCTCGCCAACGACCGACCCTATCTCGGCGCTCAAGTCGATCATCGCTGCGTTGCATCGCCAGGTGGGATTGGATGTACTTGAACTTGGCGAGCGCCGTCTCGATGCCGCCGACCACATCGTCGTGTACTACCCGTGGCAGTGGCGATCGTGCTCCGTGGGCATTGCCCAGCATGCTGTCGAAGCGCTCATCGCAGGGGATATCACCGACGCGACTGAATCCCTCCGCAGCATGCTCGCAACAGACCAAGCGACCAATGACACGCCACTCTGGGTGCGAGACAACGAGCGTAACAAGCCGACAGTCGCCATCACCGGCACCAATGGCAAGACAACAACCACACGGCTCGTCGCGCATATCTGCCGCGAAGCTGGGAGGCACACTGGCTGGTCCAGTTCCTCCGGGGTGTACATCGACGGCGTCCAGGTCATGGAGGGGGATTACACCGGCCCGTCCGGGGCGCGGCGCGTCCTGGAAGACCCGGATGTCGAGATAGCGGTGCTGGAGACAGCGCGCGGCGGTATCCTCCTGCGCGGCGTCGCATTTGAATCAACCGATGTCGCTGTGATGATCAACGTCACCTCCGACCATTTGTCACTCCAGGGGATTGAAACTGTCGATACGCTGGCTGAGGTCAAGAGTGTTGTTGTGCGGTTGGCAAAGCCGGAAGGCTTGGTCGTCCTCAATGCCGACGACCCACGGGTGGCGGCACAGCGACGCCGGGTCCGCGCCGAGGTCCTGTTCACGACCCAAGATATCGCCAACCCAGTCGTCGTTGAACATATCGCCGCCGGTGGGCGGGTGTTGGCGCGCATCGCCGACGCGATCGTGCTCATTGACGGCGACACGCGCACGCACGTCATCGACCTGGTCGACACGCCGATCACCTGGGGAGGCGTCGCGCGGCACATGGTCGAAAACTCCTTGTGTGCAGCCGGAGCCGCCCTCGGCTTGGGGTTCTCCATCGAACAGATCGCCCACGGACTCCACACATTCCGCTCCGACATCCGTTCGAATGCCGGCCGCCTCAACGTCTTCCGGTTAAATGGCCGGATCATCGTCGTGGACTACGCGCACAACGAAAGCGGACTCGAGGCGCTCATCCAATTCGCTCGCGGGCTGATGGGGGGTTCGGGGCGGTTGTCGGCGATCGTCGGGACGGCCGGCGACCGGCAGGACGACGTGCTCACCGGCATCGGCCGCATTGCCGCGCGTCGCGCCGACCGCGTCTACATCAAGGAGAACTTGCGCTACCTGCGCGGCCGCCCAGCAGAAGAGATCGTCGCGCTGATCCGCCGTGGCGTCAACGAGGGCGAGGGTCTCGGCAAGCTCGCCGGCATTTTCCCCAGTGAACACGCCGCGCTGGTTGCAGCCCTCGACCGGACTGACCCGGGTGATGCCGTCGCAATCATGTGCGTGCAGGACCAGCTGGCTATCTACCGAGAGCTGCGCGACCGTGGAGCAGAAGAATGGCGCTGATCCCAGAGTTCCTGGACGAATCACTCCCCGCGATCAACGCCGACTCGACCGATCACGGTTGCTTCGGTTGCGGCGACGGCAACCCACACGGTTTGCGCCTGCGCTTTCGCCCGTACCCCGCAGGCGGCGTGTGGGGCCGTTTCGTTCCCAGTGAACTCCATCAAGGCTATCTCTCGATGACACACGGCGGTATCACCGCCACAATCCTGGACGAGGCGATGAGCTGGGCAATTACGAATGCTGGGGACATCGGCGTCACCGCTCGGATGACACTTTCATTCCGCAACCCGGCACATGTCGGCGAGTCGCTCGTCGTCCTGGCGGATGTCCAGCAGCGACGCGGTAGGCTCATCGACGCCGCGGCAACCCTCTACCGCGAACGCGACGGGGCTATCATCGCGCAAGCCGAGGGTCGCTTCATGCGTGTCACTCAGGAACAGGCAGCCGCCTGGGCAGTCGCCTACGCAGCCGATACCCCAGATTCAGTGTTTGGGCGCGCAGCCACACGCAACGCCAGTAGCTGACGTTGGGCAAGCTACAACCGAACTTCGGTACAGACCGTGTTGCGGTCAGGACGACTCACCAGCGTCTCGCCCTTGATCGAAAGAACCTCAATTCTTGTAAACCTCGCGTTTGAGCGTCCCTCTCCATAGATATAGTCCGAAACCGCGTCACATATCTTCGCGGCCCGTGCAACGCCAAACGGCTCCTTCGGCAGATTGGTTTCCAAGCGGATCGTGCTGTCGTCACCGACGTACTTCAGAATGGATGTGTACCAGATTTCACCCGCGTAGTTCTCGTTCATGTGCCGTCGCACCAGCAGCGCGCGCGCCTCGTTCCCCCCGACGGCCGTGGCCTGGAACTCCTCCGCCGTCAGCGAGCTCGGTTGTTGCGAGCGGTCGTATGCGATAGCAGCGCCAAAACCAAGGAGCGACAACGCCACGACTGCACCGACCGCGATCAGCACGATGTTACGAGCTGAGTGGTCCGCTGCGTGCTTGCGAGCGCTCTTTCCCTGTCCTCCCGCGCTTCTTTGTGGTCGCGCGGCGGCATTCCGTTGTTGACTCATTCGTACAGGTTCCAATCAGCAGCGTCATTTCGCAGCCGCAATAGTACCTGACGAAACGGCACAGCCCTTACAAATATGACGATGGCTACCTGCGTGCCAGCTCTAAGGCTGGCGCAAGCCACTCCAGTGCCTCGATACGCATTGGTGCGAGCCAAACTTGGATGTGGTTGATCCCTTCGCGCTCGAACGCCTTGAACGTTTCCGCTACCTCTTCCGGCGTGCCACTGATCGGGACAGCATTGGGGTAGGGCATCCGGCGCCCCGGGGTCACCACCGCCACGGTGACGCTGCGTTCCAATGTGCGCGGGTCGCGACCGTGCTTCAGGCAGGCGGCATCCACCGCGTCACGCGCCGCAGGCACCTGCGAGGGAGAGCTGTCAGAGAACGCGTACCATGCATTCCAGATATCGGCGTACTGCGTCATAAGCCGCAACATGCGCGGTTTCCCGGCAATCGCTCCAATGAGGATCGGCGGTCCTTCGCGTCGTGGCCCGCGCGGACGCAACTCGCACTCCCGCGCCGTGTAGTGCTGCCCTTCGAAGTCGACCTGCCCTGTTCGCAACAATGGGTGAATGATCTGCAACGCCTCCTCGAAGCGCCCCACACGGCCCTCGAACGGTACGCCGAAGCTGCGATGTTCATCAGCGTAGTCTCCCGCACCGAGACCCAAGATCACCCGACCACCGCTGATTTCGTCAACCGTATCGGCCATCTTCGCCAGGAGCGCTGGGTTGCGATACCCGGTGCACGTCACCACTTGCCCAAGCTCCACCCGCGACGTGCTGCTCGCCAGCGCAGCCATCCACGTCCAGCAATCCCACACGCCAACAGTCGGCAATGCGTCGAGTTCCGGGGAGGGTGGCGCTCCTCCCTGTTGCGCCAGCCGCCCTTGCCGGATCAGAAAGTGGTCGATCATCCAGAGCGAGTCGAAGCCCAGTTCCTCTGCCCGGCGGCCGAAGGCCTGCGCATCCTTCCACGATGTGTAGCGCTCGCCAATTCCGGACTGCGGTACCAACACACCAATCTTCAGTGCCATACCTGCCCTCGCCTTCGACGTACCTGGCGGCGCCCCGCGCAACCTGGGGCCTACACTTTCCCCTCGATTGTGACACGGTTTCAATGCACGCAGTGTAGTCCGGCGACGGTTCACGGCGGGTCGGCGCCTGATCGCGTAAGCAGCGCCCACGCCTACAGCGTGCTCCACTCGACACCTATAGCCGTGTCCTGCCGGACACGGAAACCGAGGCCGCGAAGAGCATCAACCGGATGCTGTTTGGCACGTGATGCAACTACTCGGGCCGCAATGCACCCTCGCTGCAAGCTTGACGCCAGAAACGACGACGCCGGCCAACGCGGCCGGCGTTCCTTTGGCTTACACAAGCCACTGCTATAGTGAGCCGCCAGGGACTCGAACCCCGAACCCGCTGATTAAGAGTCAGCTGCTCTGCCAATTGAGCTAGCGGCCCGTACCGCGCGTGTGGCGGCGTTTGTTATTGTAGCGTGCCTGAGTTGCGGTTTCCAACACCTGCGAACACATGGATCTGGAGGGTCGATGAGCAACGTTGGGGAAGGCTTCGTACCACTGCAGTTCACGCGCATACCGCCTGAAGAGAGCGTCGAGCGATCGGCGGCGTTTCTCAAACTGATGCGGACACGGCGCACGGTGCGTGCGTTTTCCACGGAACCCGTACCGTTCGAGGCGATTGCCAACGCTATCGCGACGGCCGGCGCCGCGCCGAGTGGGGCGAACCAGCAGCCGTGGCGCTACGTCGTCGTGCAAGACCCGGACATCAAGCGGAGGATTCGAGAGTCCGCCGAAGCAGAAGAGCGCGAGAGCTATGCCCACCGCATGAGTCAGGAATGGCTCGACGCTCTGAAACCCCTCGGCACAACGCCGAACAAGCCTCATCTGGAAGACGCCCCGCTGCTGATTGTCGCCTTCGAGCTGGTGTACGGCGTTGAGACATTGCCCGACGGCAGCGAGCGTCGGGTAAAGCACTACTACCCAAGCGAATCAATGGGTATCTCAGTTGGGCTCTTGATTGCCGCGCTGCACAACGCGGGGCTCGCGACGCTGACCCATACCCCCAGCCCAATGCGCTTCCTGAACGATATCCTTGGCCGCCCAAAGAACGAGCGACCATTCGTCATTCTGCCGGTGGGCTATCCGGCTGCGGATTGTACGGTGCCAGTGATTACGAAGAAACCGCTCGACGAGATCATGTTGCTCGTCTAACAGCCGTGCCATAGGCAACAGTTCAACTGGTTGCCCGCTGGTACAATCGAGTACCGGGTGGTCCCGGTGGCGGGATGCATCCGCTACCATCGAAGGACGCCCGTGAACGCAGAAGATCGTTTTCTCCGCGCCTGCCGTCGCCAGCCCGTCGACCAAACGCCAGTATGGTTTATGCGCCAGGCTGGGCGGTACATGGCAGAGTACCGCGCGATCCGCGCCAACCACTCCCTCCTCGACATTTGCGCCAGCGCGGAACTCACCGCACAGGTCACGCTGCAGCCCATCGACAAGCTTGCCGTTGATGCGGCGATCATCTTTGCCGATATCCTGCTGCCGCTCGTCCCAATGGGGCTTGACCTCAGCTTCGCTGCCGGCGAGGGACCAGTCATCGGCAACCCGGTCCGAGACCTCACTGCCGTCGAAGCACTACGTCCGTTCGACCCGGAGCAGGCGCTGTCGCCGACGCTCCAGGCGCTCACGGCTGTTCGCCGTGAGTTGGCCGGACGCGCTGCGCTGATCGGTTTTGCGGGCGGGCCATTTACCGTCGCAAGCTACGCGATCGAGGGCGGTTCGTCGCGCGATTTCAAGCTTGCCAAGCAGTTCATGTACCGCGAGCCTGTGGCTTGGCAGATGCTGATGGACAAGGTGGGCGACATGACGATCGCCTATCTCAACGCGCAGGTTTCCGCTGGCGCACAATGCGTCCAGATCTTCGACTCCTGGGCGGGGTCGTTATCGCCGTTGGATTACCGACGCTACGTATTGCCGACCACTTGCCGCATCGTCGCCGGCATCCAGGCGAGCGGCGTGCCGGTGATTAGCTTCGGCGTCAACACCTCGGGCATGCTCGATGCCATCGCGGCCGCAGGCTCTGATGTTGTGGGGGTGGACTGGCGCATCCCGCTGGATGTCGCGTGGGACATCATTGGGCCGCAGCAGGCCGTGCAGGGCAATCTCGATCCGCTGACGCTCTTCGCCCCGATCGAAATCGTCCAGGAGCACGTTAACGACATCATGCGCCGTGTCGCCGGTCGCCCGGGACATATCTTTAATCTCGGGCACGGCATCCTGCCGCAGACGCCGGTGGAGACGGTACAAGCAGTTGTCGGCATGGTCAGGCAGTGGGGGAGTGGAGGAGTCACGCAATGACACACTACACGATCGGCGTCTTGATGATGGCGTATGGCGGGCCAAATTCGCTCGATGAGGTTGCTCCCTACCTCGCCGACATCCGCGGCGGGCGCCCAACGTCACCAGAGCTGCTCGTTGAAATCACCGAGCGCTATCGTCAGATCGGTGGCCGTTCCCAGATCCTCGACATTACGCGCGCACAAGCGGCGGGGGTGGAAACGGCATTGAATGACGCAGCCGCCGCTGCAGCCGGAGTGCGCTATCGCACCTACGTCGGCATGCGTCACTGGCACCCGTATATTGGCGAGGTCGTGCCGCAGATGCTCGCGGACGGGGTAGACCAGATCGTCGCCATTGTCATGGCGCCGCACTTCAGCCGCATGAGCGTTGGCGCGTACATGGGAAAGCTGGAGAAGGCCCTGGCCGAACAGGGCGCTAGCGTCCCTGTCCGCAAAGTCGAAAGCTGGAAGGACGAGCCAGCCTTCATCGCCGCCGTTGCGCAGCGCGTAGAGGATGCGCTCGCCGGGTACCCGGCCGACCAACGTACCACTGTGCCGGTGGTGTTCACGGCGCACTCCCTGCCGGCGCGCGTACTCGAATCTGGAGACCCATACCCACAGGAGCTCAACGCTTCAGTTGCCCTGGTTGTCGAGCGACTTGGGCTCAGTAACGCGCGGTTCGCGTTCCAGAGTCAGGGAGCCACGGCAGATCCCTGGCTGGGACCGACCGTCGAAGAAACGCTCGAGGCGTTGGCAGCCGAGGGCGCGATGCAGGTCCTGCTCGTTCCGATTGGCTTCGTGTGCGACCACGTGGAAGTGCTTTTCGATGTCGATATCGAACACAAACACCAAGCAGCAGAACTGGGCATTGAATTGCGCCGCACCGCCATGCTGAATGCTTCTCAGGGGCTGGTCGATGCAGTAGCCAGCGCAGTGCGGCGTGCCGCAGCCATCCCCACACCGGCCGGGGGCTGACATGCCGCGGGTACTGGTTGCTGGCGGCGGCGTTGCTGGGCTGGCCGCAGCCTGGACGCTTCACCGAGCTGGAGCCGATGTCGAGCTCGTCGAGATTGCCCCGCGTTTAGGTGGAAAGCTCAACACTGAGCGTTGCGGAGACCTGCTCATCGACACGGGACCAGATTCGTTCCTATCGTCGAAACCAGCTGCTGTGCGCCTAGCGACCGAACTCGGTATCGCTGACCAGATCATCAATACTCGCAAAGACGGCGGGGGCACGTTCATCCTCCGCAGAGGGAAGCTGCAACCACTGCCGGAAGGCATCACCCTGCTCGTTCCGGCGTCGTTCAGGGCCATCGCCCGCTCCCCCTTGCTTTCACCGCTGGGCAAGGCACGCATGGCGCTGGACTACGTTATTCCCGCCCGCAAGGGGAATGATGACGAATCCGTTGGGGCGTTTGTGCGTCGGAGACTCGGCCGCGAAGCATTCGAACGGCTGGCAGAGCCGCTCCTCTCGGGCATCTACGCCGGGGATGCGGATGCGTTGTCGCTGGCCTGCACGTTCCCGCGCCTGCGCGAGGTGGAGCGCACCCATGGCGGCATGGTGCGAGGTGCGCTCGCCCAACGCCGCGCTACCACAGGAAACACCCCCAGCTCGTCATCGAGGACGCCGTTCGTGAGTTTCGCTGGTGGCATGTCTACTCTCATCGATGCCCTCGCCTGCGCCATCGGACCGCAGCGGACCCGCACGGGCCTCGGCGTCGTGGCGCTTGACCGGTCTCCCAATGGCTGGCGTGCGACGCTCTCGGATGACAGTTGCGTCAGCGCCGACGGTGTGATCCTCGCAGTGCCTGCGTTTGCATCGGCAGAGCTCCTTGCACCTCACGCTCCCGATCTGTCGGCAGCGTTGCGTGAGATTCCCTGGGTCTCGACCGCAACAATATCGCTGGCGTTTCCTCGGGCTGCGCTACCAGACGGGCTGAGTGGACGAGGTTTTGTTGTCCCACGGGCCGAGCGCAGAGTTTTGACTGCGGTGACCTGGACATCACAGAAGTTTCCTGGCCGCGCGCCGGATGACATCGCGCTACTCCGGGGCTTCGTCGGGCGGGCCGGCAACGAGGAACCGGCTGCACTGCCGGAGGATACACTCGTCGACCTGGTCTGCACCGAGTTGCGGGAGATCCTCGGTATCCGTGCGACGCCAACATTCGCGCGGGTGTATCGCTGGCCACGTGCGTTGCCGCAGTACACCCTGGGGCACACTGAACGGTTG
>QEUZ01000135.1 GCA_003577355.1 Chloroflexota bacterium
CGGCGCGAATACGATCATCGCGACGGCCGTCGGGCACTTCGGGCGGCTGGATGTCTGCGTCAACAACGCCGCCGTCGCGCCGCAGACGGCCATCTTCGACGAGCGCGTCGAGGTGTGGGAC
Source organism: Chloroflexota bacterium (assembly GCA_003577355.1). Classification (GTDB taxonomy): domain Bacteria; phylum Chloroflexota; class Chloroflexia; order Thermomicrobiales; family CFX8; genus CFX8. The sequence continues at coordinate 122 of QEUZ01000135.1, forward strand.
ACCGTCTACGCCGTGAACACGCGCGGCACATTCCTGATGACCCGCGCCGCCGCCAGGGCGATGATCGCTGCCGGAAATGGCGGGCGCATCGTCAACTTCTCCTCCGGCGCAGCGACGAAGGGTGGCCCCGGCGGCGGCGCCTACGCCTCCAGCCGGGCTGCCACCGAAGGTTTCTCACGCGTCGCCGCCATCGAACTGGCCCCGCACAACATCCTGGTCAACGTTGTCAGCCCCGGCCTGATCGACACCCAGCCCAAGCCACTCGCCCCGGGCATGGCTGCCCGCCTCGCTGCGCGCATCCCAAACCTGCCGCTGGCCCGCCCCGGCCAACCGGAGGAAGTCGCTGCGGTCGTGCTGTTCCTCGCGTCCGATGCCGCCAGCTATGTCACCGGCGCGGTCTGGAGCGTCGACGGCGGCGCCGGCATCGGCTCGCGCTTCAACACCCCCGTCGTCGATGACGACATCCGCTACGACTGGGTGACTGGCAAGGAGCGGGAGTAACTCGGCCGCCGGGTGCGCGGCATGGTTGACGATCGTCGAAAGTCGGCTACCATGCCGCGCGTAGAGCAGCGTTGGAACGACTATCGTCCACCTGCCTCCCGACCACCGCTCGCTGACAGCTGATAGCTCACAGCTCACAGCTGACAGCTCACAACCGAAGGCCCACATGAGCGAATCATTCGCCGCACTCGTCGCTGCGGTGCAGTTGAAGATGAACGCCAACCACGACGCGCTGCGCGAGGTCGTGCGCGGGCTGAGCGCCGATGCGCTCAACTGGCAGCCGGCTCCTGAGACGAACTCGATCTGTGCGCTGGTCTCGCACGCGCTGGATGCCGAGCGGTTCCTGCTGGCGACCACGCTGGACCACGTGGTCGCACGTGACCGCGAGTCGCACTTCCGCGCCACCACCGCCAGCGCCGCCGACCTGCTGGCACTGATCGACCGCGCCGTGGCGGAGAACGAGGAGCTGCTCAGCCGCGTTACCGAGGACCGCATGGCGGCCGTCGTCACGCGGCCGGGCCGCACCTACAACGGGGCCTGGTGGTTACTCCAGGCAGTCGAGCACACTCGCGAGCACATTGGCCACGCGCAGCTCACCCGCCAGCTTTGGGAAGCGCGCTGAAGCACCACACTGGAAGGGATGACACATGCCGGATCCATTCGAGGTTCTCCGCGCGGAGGCACAGACCATTCTCCACGACCAGCACAACACGTTGCGCGATGTCGTGCGCGGGCTGGATGCCGAGGCGCTGAACTGGCAACCAACCGCCGGCGCGAACTCCATCTGCGTGCTGGTGTCGCACGCGCTGGATGCCGAGCGCTATCTGCTCTCCTCGTCGGTCGACGTGCCGGTGGAACGCGACCGCGAATCCCACTTCCGCGCCACCACCAGTGGCGACGCTGAGCTTCTGGCCCTGATCGACCGGATCGAAGCGGAGAATGATGGGTACCTGAGCAGGCTACAGGCGGCACATTTGGCGGCCGATGTCGCCCGCCCCGGCCGCACGCATAGCGGCGCCTGGTGGCTGCTGCACGCCATCGAACACACCCGCGAGCACGTGGGGCAGGCGCTCCTCACCCGGCAGCTGTGGGAAACGCGCTAACCGAGCTTTCCACAGCTCGCGGCTGTAGTTGCTGCCGCTTAGAGCGAGCGCCACCCACCCAGCCCGGAGGCTGCATGAGCTCCAGGATTGCGAGCGCCAGTCGCAATGCACAGCCTGGCCGGTAACCCCTCGCCACCCGCCGGCCGTTGCTGTTGCGCAGCGCGCGCGCCGGCTGGGTGGTCGTTACCCTGTTGTCGCTCGCTGTCTCCATCCTCTCCCTGGAAACGTTCCGTTCCGGCACACACCTGTTCTGGCTGCTCGGCGACACCGTACCCGCAGCAACCGTGCATATGGGGCTCGACCAGCGCGGGCTATCACCCGCGCTTTATTCTGCACTCGGTATCGCCGTGCTGTGTACGCGGATGCTGGCGTTCGCGCTTGTCGCACTCGTGCTGTTCTGGCGCACGTCGAACGTCCCAATCGCGCTGCTGGTCGCATCTCCGCTGGTCACGCTCCACGTTGGCGACACCGACCCACGGGTAGTCCTTGCCAGATGGAGCGACCAGCCACCATAGCCGCGGCGCTCTTCCGCCCACTGCGGGGCCGGCTACACGGGGTCATCGACCGGCGCTTTTACCGCCGACGCTACGACGCTGCCCAAACGGTGAGCGCCTTCGGCAGCGCCCTGCGCGACGAAACCGGCCTGGCCCGCATCCAAAGCAACCTGATGCGCGTGGCGCACGACGCGATGTAACCTGCCGATGTCTCACTCTGGCTCCGCGCGCTAGCGAAACCGCCCATCGAATAGGCCTCACGCTGCCTGGGAACCACCGCACACTGCACAGCGTCATCACTATTGCGGAGGCTAGCGGCTTGTTGTTGCTAGTTGGTGGATATAATCACAGGGCGATCGCGCAGCGCGGGAGCGTGAACGTCTCTCCTTCACTGGGACCTGGCCGCTGGTTGCTGGACCATTGTCATTGGCCACCGGGGTCCCGCCCCGGTACGCGGGTCACGATCATGCAGACAGTTCAGGGCGCGTACATCCTACCTGTGTGGGGCAGCCGTATAGTGGAGTGCCCCGGTGGAGTTGGCCGGGAGCCGGTGCAATGAGTGGGCGACCGCGCTGGCTTGCACCGCTGGAACGTCGCCGCGAGCCGCTCGCTCCGGCGCCGGAGACGAAGATCCCTCCGGCCGACCTGAGCGACGAAGAGCTCGTCCGACGGGTTGGCGACGGCGATACCGCGGCGCTCGAGGCGCTGTATAGCCGCTATGGGCGTGTGGTCTTCTCCTTCGCCGTGCGGATCGTCGGCGATGGACCGACCGCCGAGGAGATTCTCCAGGAAGCGTTCGTGCGCACCTGGACCCAGGCCGGCACGTTCCGCACCGTGCGGGGCAACTTCGCGAGCTGGTTGTTGAGCATCACCCACAACCTCGCGATCGATGAGTTGCGCCGCCGGCAACGCCGGCCGCAGCGTGCCGACCCCGGGGAGAGTGGCGACGCGCTCTTCGGGCTGGTCGATGAGGCAACGAATGTCGAGGAGACGGCCGAAGCGACAGTGTTGCGCGAACGGGTGGCCTGGGCAATGACAACCCTGCCGGAAGCCCAGCGCATCGCGATCGAGCTGGCCTACTTCCACGGGCTCTCGCAACGCGAGATCGCCGCCCGGCTGGACGAACCGCTCGGCACGATCAAGACGCGCCTGCGGCTCGGCATGCACAAGCTGAAGGATGCCCTTGCCGTTGAGGGTACAGAGTGGACATAGCAGTGAGGAGACAGTTGGCCGGCAAACGACGCCACACAAGGAACCGACATCCTGTTCGTTCGTTCCTGTAGTAGTGCTTGCCGAACGCCGGCCAACGGAAACACACGTGAAGGACGCGACTAACCAGACATTCGCCGGCCTCGGAGCGGAGCAACATGTCTCCGGGTTGCTGGCTGGCTACGCTCTCGGCGCACTGGAGCCGGATGAGACGGAGCAGGTGCTACGCCACCTGAGCTTCTGCCCGCGCTGCCAGGCCGAGCTGCAGGACTACCAGTTCACCGCTGGGCTACTGGCCTACAACGCCCCAGTGCAGCAGGTGCCGGTGCGCGCGCGCGCCGCCATGCTCAGCCGTGTGGCGGAGATTGGCAGCAGCAACCCGGAGCAGATGGTAGCGCTGCCGCCAGTGAGCCGCCCAGAACCGCGCCGCCTTCGCCTGCCATGGCACGCGCCACGCAGCGCCTGGTTCGCCGCCGCCCCAGTAGCAGTGCTGGTTGTCGTCCTGACGATCAGCTCCCTGGTCATGCGCGAACGGCTCAACGAGCAGCAGAGCGAGCTGCAATCGGTCGAAGCGGCGCGCGGCACTGCGCTGGAAGTGCTGGCGGTCGAGAGCACCGACCGGTTCGTCAATGAGCTGACCGCCTCCAACGCCGCACCCGGCGCGCGCGCGCGGCTATTCGTCGACCTCAAGGCGAACAACGCCATGCTCGTCGCGATCGACCTGCCACCTCCGGCGGAAGGTGGCGGCTACGTCGCCTGGCTGATGGTGCATGACGAGTACTCGCTAGTCGGCCCGCTGGAGCTTGACAGCATCGGCCGCACCCAGCTGATCATCGACCCGCCCGACAACCTGGACAAGTATCAGAGCTTCGTCGTGACACTGGAGCCGGATGTCACCACGGTCGTCCCAGTCGGTCCACGCGTCTTTGAAGGCGCCATCCACCCGCGTGGCGACGGCTCGCAGTTTTTTGGGTTCATCCGTTAAGAGAGCCCTCACCCCTGCTCCCCCTTCCGTGGCGACGGGAGAGGGGAGTAGTCGGGCGAAATGCCTTTGGTGGAATGACAGGCCGCTGCGGTCTTGCGCGACGTTCGGCCGCAAGGGTGCGCTCACTCCTCGTCGGCGATGAATGCTTCCAGGAACTCGGCGACGCGTTCGACGGCTGCTTCGACCGTGCTGCGGCCGTATTCCCAGGAGGCGCCTCGCGCGTCGCCCAGCGCGCCGTTGGCGGTCACTTCATCGAAATACTGCGGGATCTGGATGCGCCCCTGGAAGCCGGCGTGCGGGTACTGCGGCTGGCGGATCTCCCCCGGCGCCAGCGCATCGCTGTTCACCATGCGCTCGTGCCCCAGGTAGAGCAGCTGGCTGGCTTCGTTCTCGCAAGCGTGCCCGAGTAGCGGCGACGACTTCCCCGCCTCGACCTCCTCACGGGCGACGGTCGTGGGGGAGAGGTAGGCGATCTTCACGCCCAGCTCGTAGCGCAGCTTCATCGTCACTAGCTGCAGGGCCGGCACGTTGCCGCCGTGCCCGTTGACGATCAGGAAGGTGCGCAGCCCATGCTTGGTGTAGCTCTCGACTATTTCGTAAACCACTGCCATGAACGTCTCCGGCTTGAGCGTGGCGCTGCCGGGAAAGCGCATGTGGTGGTAGGAGATGCCATAGCCGATCGGCGGCACTGCCAGCGCCTGCGGGTACATGCGCGCCGCCACCCGCTTGGCGAAGCCATCCGCTCGCCCGGTATCGGTGGAGAACGATGTGTTCGGCCCGTGCTGCTCCGTTGAACCGATCGGCAGCACCACCACCTTCAGGTCCGGCAAGGCCGCTTTCACCTCCGGCCAGGTCATCTCCTCCAGAATATGCGCATTGCGGTTCGCCATGGTTCCTGCTCCTCCCGCTGTCTCAACCTATTGACGCTGCGCGGTCTCGATCATCCACAGTCCGTAGCAGACGACATCACCAGTTGGTGTACGAACCATCGCGCCGGCGCCAGTGTGGCGCTTCCCAAAACTCCATCGCATGCTCCGCGGCCGCTTCGTCGTTGAACGTGACGCCGAGTCCCGGCGCGAGTGGGAGAGGGAACGCGTTGCCGTCGATCTCCGGCGACTGTGGGAAGAGGTCGCGCGGGTAGGCGTCGGCAATCGCCGGCCAGTACTCGAGCTGGGCCATATTCGGGACGCTCACCGCCAGGTGGATCGAGGCGGCGGTACAGACCGGGCCGATCGGATTGTGCGGCATCAGATCGATGTAGTGCGCCTCGCACCAGCCGGCGACCTTCTTCGCCTCGCTCAGTCCACCGACGTTGGAGACATCCACCCGGGCGAAGTTGAGCAGGCCTTCCTCAATGAACGGCGCGAACTCCCACTTGCTGGAGAACTCCTCACCGACCGCGAACGGCAGCGGGGTCATGCTCCGCAGTTGCCGGTATGCCTGCGGGCTCTGGGCGCGGATCGGCTCTTCAACGAACATCAGGTGCAGGTCGCGCACCATCTCGCAGAAGAGCGCCGCCTCCGCCACCGAAAGACGATGGTGGAAGTCAATCGACAGCCCAACCTCCGGCCCGACAGCCTGACGGATCTCACGAAGCCAGTTCGCCGCCAGCGGGATCGACTCCATCGGCTCGAAGATCGCGTCGTCCCCGCCGGTCCAGTCCGCACCGGGCATGCCCGGCCCAAAGCGCAGAAAGCGCCAGCCGGCCTGCATCGCGGAAACTGCGTTGTTGACGCACTGCGGCCCCGTCAGCGACCCCGGTGTCGTAAAACACTCCACCCGCTCCCGGCACGCGCCGCCCAGCAGTTGCCAGACCGGTAGGCCCAGCGACTTGCCCAGGATATCCCACAGCGCGATATCGACCGCCGAGACAACCGCGCCGAGGATCTTGCCCCCTTCGAAGTACGCGCCGCGGTACAGTGTCTGCCAAATGTGCTCGATGCGGCGCGGGTCCATGCCGAGCAACACCCGCTCCAGGTGAGCCAGCATTCCGGCCATCGCCAGTTCCCGTCCGGAAATGCCTCCTTCCCCCAGCCCATAGATACCGGCATCTGTCTCCACCTTGACGATGAACATGTTGCGATGGCCAACCTTGACCGGGAACGCCTTCACGGCGGTGATCTGCATGGCACAACCTCATCCCCTGACCCCTTCTCCCGCGAAGAGGGGGCGCCGGCACTTGCAGTGTCAGAGTATCCCAGAAGCAGCAATCGCGGACGGAGCAACCTCACCCCCGGCCCTTCTCCCGGCGGGAGAGGGGAGCCTTGCAGAGTGTTGGACTGTTCCGCTCCATCATTTCGGGACGCTCAAAGTGACCGAGGACTCACCTCAGCAACTGCTGGACACTCCCTCGCCCGTCGCCACGGGAGAGGGGGACGTGGGCCACGCCCTCACCCCGCCAGCACACCGAACGCTTCCGGGCGGCGGGTGACGCGTTGGAACCCGGCGTCCTGCAGGCGGCGGATGACGCCGCGCGTGGTGTTGCGGCCGGAGGGGCTGTCCGGGTCGCCGATGTAGTGGAACAGGCGGCCGCGCCGGGCCAGGATGCGGCGCAGCTCGCGGTAGAAGCTCAGGGAGTAGAGCTCGCCGGCCATGTTGAGCATCGGTGGGTCGTGGATGATCACGCTGAAGTGGCCGGCTGGGAAGGTTGTCACCACCTCGGCGGCGTCGCCGGTGATGCGAGTGATGCGCGGGTTGCTGAACAGCTCGCGCGACCAGGGGTTGAGCGCGGCGATCTCCAGGGCGGCCGGGTCCAGTTCGATGGTGATGACTTCGGCGGCGCTGCGGGCGGCCAGCAGGGCGGTGTAACCCAGGCCGGTCGCGGTGTCGAGGACGCGGCCGGTCAGCGGTGCGGCGGCTTTGACCTTGCGCTCGGTATCAGCCCAGGGGTCGATACCCTGGATGCGGTGCATCGTGATGCCGGAGACGAGGGTGGTTGGTGCGCCGCTTGTCGGCATCAGACCACGCACCCAGCCGGTCGTGTCGGAGAAGACGCGGATCGGCTCGGCGTGGCCGGCTTGCACAGTGAAGCAGGCATTGGGGGTGGCGGCGATGTGGCGCAGCTCGTCCCACGGCACGCTTTCACCATTCGGGAAGTGCACGCCAGCCGCATCGAGTTGCACGGCAACGGTCGAGAGACCGAGATCGGGCGAGGTCGTGGCCTCTGTCTCGCCCTTGGCCTGCGCGGCCAGCAATGGCGCGGCCTGCAGGTGGGATAGGATAAGCGGCTGCTCAGATGACATAACGATCAACCCAGCGAGCGAAATCGGCAACGGTGGGGAAGAGGGCAGCGGGCTGCGTGGCGGCCAGTGCGGTGGGGTCGCTTGATGTCGCCCAGGCCGCAGCGAGCGCGACGACGCCGCAGGCGCGGGCATCGAGCACGTCGGTTGGGGCATCGCCGACGTAGGCGACCTGCTCCGGCGGGATACCCCAGTGGGCCAGCACGGCGCGGATGCGTTGCGGCTTGACGGCGCCAGCCGCTGAGCCGGTTTTCACGACGCTGAAGAACGTGGCCAGGCCCAGCCGTTCCAGCGAGATCGCACAACTACCGGCCCCTTTGCCGGTTACCAGCGCCAGCGGCACATCGCGCGCTTGCAGGTCGTGCAGCAGCGGCAGGAGTCCCTTGAAGGGGGCGGGGCAGGCGTCGTGGGCGCTGGCGTAGGCGTCCAGATAATGCGCCAACCCCGCTTCCCAGTCGTCGCCGATGACCCGCTGAATGATGCCCGCTTCATCCGGCCCGAACAGGGCGCGGATCTCGTCTGCGGAGTAGGGGCGGAGGGCGTAGCGCGCGAACACGTCCTGGAACGCAGCGATACAGACCGGCAGTGTGTCGCACAGCGTGCCGTCCAGGTCAAAGATCAGTCCACGCAGCGGAGGCGTCATGTCGTTGGCCTAAACGCGGCCCGTGCCCCGGCGACAGCGCAAGGGTCGCCCAGACCGAGCACGGTCGCACCGCTCGCGGGAAGAGCGGAGACGGCCAGCAGCAGTGGCAGTTCACGGTAGCGCGTTCGCGTGTCCACACACGAATCCTACGGCATCAGGCGATACGAGGGGGGCGAACCTGCTGTAACCGCGGCAACCGCGGCAGTGGGGCGGCGCGCATATACTCATGGCCGGCGTCCGCCCCAGTGCGTCGTGTCGCCGTGTGCTACCTACCGCGAGATGATGGCCGTGTCCGCATGACCTACGCCCAGTTTCTGTTCGTCTTCCTGTGCCTGCCCATCGCGCTGCTCTTCGTCGTCCAGCGCAGGACCCTGCGCCGCGCCGACTGGCTGGCGCTGGGGGTAACGGCCGTGATTGCCTTCGTCTATACCACCCCGTGGGACAACTACCTGATCATCTCGGAGGTCTGGTCGTTCCCGGAAGACCAGGTATGGGGCATCACCCTCTGGTATGTCCCGCTGGAGGAGTACGCCTTCTACATCCTGCAAACGTTCCTGACCGGCCTGTTCGTGCTCTGGCTGGCACGCCGCTTCGGCACACGGGAGCCGGGGTGATGGGGCAGTACACCTACATCGTCCTGTTGCTGGCCTGGGCGCTGCCGGTGATGCTGGGGCAGTATCTGTTCGGCCGCCACTATCTGCACGCCAACTGGCGTATCTGGCTGCTCGCGATCGTCCTGCCGACGATGTATCTATCGCTGGCCGATGCGCTGGCGATTGGGCAGGGGATCTGGACCCTGAACGACGAGCGTATCCTCGGTATCAAGCTGTTCGGGCGGCTGCCGGTCGAAGAGGTGCTCTTCTTCTTCTGCACGAACGTGATGGTGACGCAATCGGTGCTCCTCCTACGCTGGGAGGGCAAGACAGCCCGCGCCCGCGAGCTGCTGCCGGTGCGCTGGCGCCGCCGTCTCCGCCGTTTGGACGGCGGCGCCTGATGCCCTGGCGGGGCCGCTACGACCGGGGCGTGCTGGCAACCTTGCTCGGTGTGCTGCTGTCCGGCCTGCTGACCGCCGCCCGCAACCAACCCAGTGTGCTCGAACCACTGGCCGTGGCGCTGATGGAACGCACGCCGCTGGCAATGGCGAACTGGCTGGTGGAACACCTCGGCTTCTGGGCGCGCCCGCTGGCGATGTCCGGGGCGGTGGCCATCGCCATGCTGGCTGGGGGGCTGCTCGGTCTGGCTGTGCCACGCCGCAGTGGCGGGCGGCGAGAGGCGTTGCTGCGCGGTGGCCTGTTGGCCGTCGGAGCGCTGGGGAGCTGCCTCTGGCTCGTAGCGCGCGGCAGCAGCGGGGCTGCCGTGGCGCTGCTGGTGGTGGGCTGGGCGGCAGGCTGGTGGCTGCTGGACCGGCTCGCCTGGCCACCTTCGGCCCGCGCCGTAGCGCCGGATGCGCCCCGGCTGACCCGCCGCGCCGCCCTGCTACACCTCGCCAACGGCGGGGTCGTCCTCGCCAGCGTCGCCGCCTTCCTGGCTCTGGCCGATTCCGCCTCGTTGCGGCTGGCGCTGAGCGGCGGCTATCCCAAACGGCGCTTCTTCCCGTTCGAGCCGCCACCTGCTCGCAAGGCAGCGTTCGCAGCGCTGCCGGAGGCGATACCCGCCGAAGTAACGCCGGTCAACCGCTTCTATGTCATGACCAAGAACGTCACCGACCCGGCCATCGCGCCGGACGCTTGGGCATTGCGGCTGGAAGCCGCTGGCCGGCATGCGACCCTGCGCTACGCCGACCTGCTGGCCCTGCCGCGGGTCGACCGCTACGTCACCCTACGCTGTGTCAGCAACCCACTGGACGGCACGCTGATGAGCAACGGCTACTTCAGTGGCGCGCCGGTACGGCGGATACTGGTTGGCTACGCTGCAGCAGTCCGGACCGCCACCGCTCGGTGGTCCCCCTGGACGAGGTGCTCGCCAGCGAGGGGTTGGTCGTCTATGCCTTGAACGGCCAGTCGTTGACTCGCGAGCATGGCGGGCCAGCGCGGCTGCTCGTCCCGGGGCGCTATGGTTTTCATAATGTGAAGTGGCTCACCCGCATGGAACTGCTCGACCACCCCGCCGAGGGCTACTGGGAAGCGCGCGGCTGGACGGCGACCAGCGTCCACACCCTCAGCCGCATCGACCTCGTGCAGGCGCTGCCGGATGGCCGGCTGCTCGCCGGCGGCGTCGCCTTTGCCGGGCGGCGCGGCATCTCCGCCGTCGAGGTGCGGATGAACGACGGCCCGTGGCAACCGGCCGAACTGCACACCCCGGCGCTGGCCGCAACCAGTTGGGTGCAGTGGCTGGCAGACCTGCCACTGCCGGAGGGAGAAGCGCGGATCAGCGCGCGAGCGGTGGATGGCGACGGCGTCCCGCAGCGCGAGGACGAGCAACC
>QEUZ01000136.1 GCA_003577355.1 Chloroflexota bacterium
TCGCCGGGACTTGGCGCCACCTGGGTTAGGACGAGCGTCCGCATCGAACCCTCTTCACCACGCCCTTTGCCACCGGTTACCCAGAGTGCATTCAGTCAGCCGATGTACCGGCCGTCGTCCATTCTTCCCGCATTGCTGGCGAGGCGGCGTTGGCCTCAGTGCGGTGACGGCGCGCCCGCGCTTCGAGCCGGGCCTCCCGCGACCAGGGCAGACGCTCCAGCGAGAACCGGCGGGTGCGTGTCTTGTTCAGCACGACCGACATGAACCCGATGTCAGAATTGCGCAGGAGGTTGAGGGTATTCTCAAGGTCGTCTGCCTTTACGCGACGTGCCTCCGCGATAACCAATACCCCTGTGGTCGACTTCGCTAGCAGCAGTGATTCTTGCTCCTCCCGCACCGCCGAGGTGTCGTAGAGCACGACATCCGCCATCGTCGACAACGTGTCGGCAATGAGGCCCATGCGCGCTGATGACAGCAGGTCGGCGTAGTTCGGGGGGATCGTGCCACTCGGAATGACGAACAGCTTCGGATGACGGGTACGCTGCAGCGCGTGCTCCAGGAGCGAATCACCCATCATCAGGTTGCTAAACCCAACTGCCGAGCGCAGCCCGAATAGTTTGCCCAGCTCCGGGTTGCGGAAGTTGGCGTCCACCACGATCACCTTGCGCCCGGTATTCGCGATGGCTACGGCAAGGTTTGCAACGGTGGTCGTCTTGCCCTCACCAGATCGGCTACTGGTGACAACCATCGACACCCGCGCTTGGTCGAGCCCGTTCGATTGCAACACATTGCGCAACACGCGGTAGGACGCGGTTGCCGGAGAGTCTGGCTTTGTCATAACGACTGGTGAGTGGTCGCGTGGGACACGGTAATGGGGAATGGTCACCACCGACGCCTCGCCGGTGATCTCCTCGACATCCTCCGCCCTTTGGATCACTCCATTGAGCAGCCCCAGCGCCAATGCGAGCAGCGCTGCCAAGCCGACCCCGATGACAAGCGCCAAGGCATAGTACAGCAACGTCGAGGACGGCAGCGGAGCCGATGGCGCAGTCGCTCGACTCACCACCTGGACGACGTTTGTCTTACTCGGTTCGGCCGAGGCCAGCAACGTGGCGTAGGAACTTTGCCAGGCATCGACTTGTGCCTGGAGCGTCGACATCTGCTGCTGGGCATCGGCAATCTCCGAAGCGCGGGTCATTTGCCCGATCTCGGCTTGCAGCGTCGTAATCTTCGCTTGGCCATCGGTGATCTTCGCCTGCAGGTCTTTCAGTTGCTGTTCGATGAACGATTGGGTCGTGTTCTCCGGCGTGGTATCCGGGCTCTGCAGGGCGATTTGGCGCGCGATCTCATTGGCGATAGCGGCGGCGCGCTCTGGGTCGACATCAACAATGGCAATATCGACCAGCTGCGTCGACCAGACCGGCGTAACAAGGAGTCGCGCACGCAGGTCATCAGGCGTCATGTTGAGGTCGAGCGCGTCGGACACCGCAAGCAACACCGGGTCGCGCTTCGCCAGCTCGGCATACGCCGGCAGCAGGCGCGCTGTGATCGCAAGGTCGTTCTCATCCGGGTTCTTTTCCTGGATCGCTCGACCGATCTGGACCGTAGCCGTGGCCCGGTAGAGTGGCGCGCGATCCGAGAGTGCGTACCAGGTTGCGGCGAGCGCAACGACCGCCCCGAGCGCCAGCAGCCAGTACCAGCGCGAGAGAAACTCGACATATGGGTTCTTCGTCGACAACGCGAGCCGTCCTTTCGACGCCCGAAGTACAGTGTTAGTCTAGAAAGTCAGTCGCATGCTGGTTGTATACGCTCTATTCGCCGCGGTGACTGTCCTGTCAGATTTGCGCATCTCGCACCATATCGACGAGCCTGCGCACGAGCAGCGCGCCCAGAAGCGCCGCCGCAGTGATTCCCAGAATGGGCAAGACTGGTGATGTGAGCGTCTTCTGCGGCGTGTCGTTCCAGCGGATCTCGGTCTCCAACGGCGTGGTTTCCGCAGGCACTGTAGGCTGCGTTGCAATTGCTATCGGGGCTGGCGAAGGAACGGTCGCAGTTGGCGCGTAGACCGGAGCGAACTCCTGCGGCGCCACTGCCTTGGCATCACTTGTTCCACGTACCGTCCACAGGGTATACGCGCCGACATCGAATTCCTTATCGCGCACGAAGTAGACGAGCTCCACCCTGTTGCCCAGGGCAACCGCAATGCGCGGGTACTCGGCCCAACCAACGGGAGACGCGATGACTTCCGGGGGCGTCCATACGCCATCTGCATACGTCGCCAGCATGACTGAGACACCGTTCGGCGCGGCCTCGTCAGCGCCAACCCAGGTGAATAGCAGCCTCCCGTCCCCATCGAACGCTGCCGAGAGCTTGTCGAAGTTGTGTGGGCCGCTATATGGCCGGGCAACTGCATCCGGCACTGGGCGCTGCAACGACCACTGTGCACCGCCATCCTCGCTGGTGCGGTAGTAGATCGTGCTATCGACCACCGAGCGGTAGAACCAGACGGTCAATGTTCCGTTCGTCACCACGAGCGATTGTTCGGCGTCGTTTGGGTAGCGCACATGGTACCCCCAGCTTGCGCCACCGTCGCTCGAAACGGCAGCTGCTACTGCTTCCGGTACCCCTTGCGCGGTCAGGTTGTCGTACCCTTCGTCCCAGACAAGGACGGCGTTGCCGCTCGCTGGGTCAACCGCAAGTGATGTGCGCGCTACCCGCCCAATCGTCTCGACGACGCGCACCTCCGGCTCCCAAGTCGCGCCCTGGTCGAGCGAGCGGCGCGAGAAGATGCCGGTCCTGCGGTCGTGGACACCGTTGACATCGACTTGGGTTACGCGGTTATAGACAACGAGCAGCCCACCGTTCGGCAACACTGCGATCTGTGTCCAGTACGCCTCGTCGCTGGACAAGATCAAAGGCTGCGACCACGAATGCACGTTGCCGAGGTCCGACGTTAGCGGCGCGCGTCGGTACACCACCCGCACCGGCACACCTGGGTCAGCTGTGCGGTATATCAGGTGAGCGTACTGGCCGTCACTGGCGATCATCGGTCGTGATGCGATGCCACCATCCATTACAGCGATATCGGCCGGCTCGGACCAGCCGTCTGCACCCAGCTCTGAGATCAGCACGGCGCCGTGCAGGCCGTCGATCTCGTTAACGTCGCCTTCGATCAGCGATGCGCTGAAGACGATGCGGACGGCGCCCGTAGCATCGGCCTGAATATCTGGAAACCAGGAGCTTGGCAGATCGCCGCCAAGTTGCACAGGGGATGCCCATTTCGGTGGGCTGCTGGCAACGGCGGGCTGCTGCGCTGCACACAGCGCAGCCAGGCAAGCCAGGATCAGCACACAGCGGCGGATATTGACGTTCATTGCGCTGCTTGCCCTCGGCGGGTGATGTACACCGCCGTTTGTCCATCGACGATACGTTCGAGTTCGAGCTCCGGCGCCGATGGGTTCCCACCGATCAACCCCTCCGCTGGTCCAGCCAGCACCAGGTCGATCGCGTTCGATTCCAGGAACGCGTTGCGTTCAGCGCTTGTCGTGCTCGCGGCGAAGAACCAGGCGACTTGGTCGCGCCGCTCGAGAAATCGCAACGTCTGCGCCCAGTGTGCAACGTATGGACGCGCATCGGAATATACCGGGACCCAAACGCCCAGCTCCGGTGACGACAGCACAATCGCTCCAGCACCCTCTGGACGGTCGAGCGACTCAAGGGCCACAACATCACCGCTCGTCAGGAAATAGGGGTAATCTGCCCGGCGCAGGTCGACCACCCGCCAGGTGGTGAGGTAGGCGTTTGTGAGGAACAGCGTGCCAAGCACCACTACCGGCACAAGCTTCGCGAGTGGGCGCAACGACAGTGCCGGTCGCGTCGAGCGGACCTCGTGTGCAACGTTCAGCAGAGTCATCGACGCCAACAGACACACCGGGACTTGCCAGCCAGTGAGCATTTTCACCTGATAGTCGGTGGGGATATAGAGTAGGCTGAAGCCGGCGACCATCCAGCAGCGCACGAATTGCCCCGCGGTTGTCGCGGAGCGCCACTCGCTCGGTCGCAGCCGGGGGAGCGCAAGCAGCAAAGGCAACCCCATCAGGATCACCAGTTGCGGCAGGGCGGGGGTATAGACCCCTGCGTTGCCGTACTGGCTCAACACCCCAGCCCAATCCGGGTCGAGGCGCGTTAAAGCGAGCGTGTAGATCGCCGGAGGGGCAGCTCCGATGCCAATCGCCGCCAGCGGCCAGGCCCCAGGGGTGAGCGAGCGCGAACGCGCGACCTGCGCCAGCACGAACACGCCGGGGACAACGACAACCGGCAACAGGTCGTAGCCGTGCGAGAAACCGAGCACAAGCGACAGGCCAGTGAGCCCCGCCAGCAGACGCCAACTCGGTCGCTGTGGAAGCCAGGCTGGCCCAGTCTGTTGGTTGCTCGTATCCAGCGCCCGCAGGAACACGAGGTAGATGCCGAGCATCAGCGCCGCAGCGACCAGCAGGTGTGGGAACGCCATCGCCGAGAACCAGGTGTTGGGTTCGGCGATCTGGACGCTCAGTGGCCAGCGCAACTCACCAGTCCACTGCTTCGCAACGACGAGCATCCAGCCGAACCCCGACGACAGCATGACGACAGCAAACGGAAAGAACGCCCGCTGCCCAAAGAGCAGTTCGGCGAACCGATAGACAACCCACGCAAATGCCAGCAAGGCGACAACGCGCAACCCCTGGTAGACCAGCGTCGCCCCCAGCGGTGAACCCCCGGAAAGCAGACCCAGAAGCCACCATTGCAGATTGAAGAAGCGTTGCGCGCCATCTTCAGGGGTGAGCGGGTTGGCAATCAGCGGGTTGTGCGTGAATGCCCGCATCCAGGCGTAATACTGGGCCGTATCAACGACATCAAAGACGACGCCAGTGAAACGTTCTTCTGCCGTCTGTCGCATGTACCCATAGATGTACGGGAGCGATGTCACGAGGTAGACCCCGATGGTCAGGAGTACCGCTGGCCGTCTCATGCAGTTGCCCGCTTCCGCTGCGCTTCAATGAGCGTGCGGAGCAACAGCGCCCCAACGCCTGCAAGCAGGAGCAGCAACGGCAGCAGGCTCGTCGGGCCGGTGAGGTGTGCCGCCATACCCACATTGCGGGCAACGTCGCCATCTCGCAGCGCCGGGACAACATAATCGCGCACTGGGTCGGTGATCGTGTCCGGAGGGTAATTTTGGCGGGCGAACGTCAACCCCCAGGTGAGGGTGCCCGACACGACACCCAACACTCCAACTGCAACGAAGCCCACTGCGCGCCATGGAAGAGCCGCCCGGTTGATTCGTGCCAGCACGAACCCCAGCGGCAATGTCAGCAGCGGGACAGCTGGCAGGATATAGCGTGGCCCTACGGCAAAGCCACCCCACCACATAACCGACGACGCTGCGAACAGCAGCATTCCGGCAAACGCAGCCGCTACAACGAGCGTGACCCCGCGCGTCTCCCGCTGAGCCAGCCCAAGGATGCAGCCAGGCAACGCGAGCAACAGCACAGGTGCGATGAAGAACAACCCTCTGAACGAGCCACCGGTGAGACCCCAGAGGGCATCCACTGTCGGACGAGTCAAGCTCAGGAAGCCCTGCTGGTGTTGCTCCTGCCAGAGCGCGGAATGCTCGTAGCCAACCGGCAACGGGGTTCCAAAGGCGAGCATGTCGTAGAGCGCCAGCACAGCCAGCGGCCCGAGAGCACCCGCTACCCCAAACAGTACAGCTCGCCGCCCCGCTAGGTACAGCGCGTATAACGCGATCGGGAACCCCGCAACCGCGCTGGGGTATTCGATCAACACCGCGAGACCGAGCAAGAACCCAACGAGCAGAAGCCGTCGGTCGCTTGGACGCGCTTCGGAGAGGACGAGCGCCGCCAGCGCTCCAACCAGGCAGGCCGCTGCAGGAATATGACCGTAGAACGCCTGCGAGTAGGTGAACGCCGGTGTCGCGAGCCCGACAATAGCGGCAGCAAGCACACCGGCGGTCCGACAACCGCTCGCACGTTCAACCATCCGGGCCAGCATGACCCCCATGAGCGCCGCAGGTAGCGCGACGCACGCGAGCACGGCGAGATAGAGGGATGCCGCGATGTAGACCCGCTCGGCGCTCGTCCCGGCGCCGTCTGGGTTCAGGGTTTGCGCAAACGCCTCGTTTGCTCCGAGTCGTTCCGCCAGCCACCCAGGGCCGAATGGTCGCACTACCTGAGCCAGAGCATGCATTGGGACAGCCATCAACGACATCCCCGGCGCTTTGTCAGTGTAGGCATGTCCGTCGATCAGCGCGTAGTCCCCGGTGTTCGCGACATAGGCATCAATCCGTAACGTGCGCTGTTCGACAATGGCGCGCGTCAGGTTGAACCGGGAGTTCTGGTTCCAGTCGGCCCAACGGGGGAACGTGTAGCCATACGCCGTTAGCAGTAGCAGGAACAGCAGGAGATACGGTGAGCGTATCCAGGCACGTTCAGGGCGTCCGGCGACAACCCTTGCTGGCCAGACCCGCGTTGTCGCTGTATGCGCCGTCACATCGGCCACGCTCGTCCTCCCATCGCATGAAGGTTGGACTACTGGGGGTGTTGACGCGGAAACAGCGCATATTCGCGGTGCTGACAGTCCGTTCAGGAGGTGATCCAGCGGGCAAGCGGGTCCATCCGTGCAACAGCGCGGAGCAGCTCCCAGTCGGACGCTGCCGTTTGACGGCCAAGCGCGCGCCGCGTCACACAGCGTGCGCCGCCGCGCAGCAGGATTCGTCCGGCCAGGCCTGCCAACATGCCGCACCACAGCACGACGCTTGCGGGCGCACCACCCATCCGGCGTCGCAGCCCAAGACGGCTGCGGTACAGCGCCGTCCTTCGACGAACATCGTTATTGCGTGACGACGCACCACCGACGTGGACGACTGTCGCATCCGGCACAAGCCAGACTTCCCAGCCAGCCCGCCACATCCGGTAACACCAGTCGACCTCTTCGCTGTACATGAAGAAGCGGCTGTCGAGTCCGCCGGTTGTCGTGAACGCAGCCCGCCGCACAAACATGCACGAGCCGTGGACCCAGTCCACCGGGTGAGGGGCGGAGGCGCTTGGGCCCCGCTGCCCCAAGAGCCGGTCGTAACCAACCGACGCCGCGAGATCCGAACCGAGCGTTGGGAAGGACCCGGCTGCTGCCTGCAGCGTGCCATCTTCGTTGAGGACGGTGACCCCGAGCATACCAACCCGAGGGTTTGCGGCGAAACAGGCAAGCGCGGAATCCAACGTGCCACGTGGTACGAACGCGTCACTATTCAGGAGCAGCACGATCGGCGCAGTTGCCCGTTCCAGCCCTTGGTTGTTCGCTATCGCAAACCCAGCATTCTCCGTGTTCGCAATGACGATCGGCGGTTGCCTGCGCTGCGCAAGCACAGCAAGCGTGTCATCAGTTGAGCCATTGTCGACGACAATCACTTCGACATCGCGTCCATCACGCGCGTCATCAAGCGCATCGAGGCAGCGGGAGAGCAACGCGGACGTGTTCCACGATACGATGACGACGCTGAGCTCAGGCATCGAACTCGTCCGTCTGGCTCGCATGGTGCGTCTGCACCCATAGGCCGCAGGCAGACGCGAACATCAGCCACGAATACACGGCGTGGTCAAACCCAGCGATGGTCTGGTTATAGACGAATGGGATCAGCCAATCGCCCAGCCAGAGTGAAAACGCCACGGCTGGAAGGCCGCCGACAACAACTGCGGCGATTGCCCGGTCGGAGGGAGCAGTAGCGCGCGCCAACGACTGACGCGCTAGCCGCCAAATTGCGAACAGCAGCGCGATGAGGCTCAGCAGCCCACCGACCCCGAATTGGGCCAGAACATCCACAAAGTTGCTGTGGGTTGACATCGCCTGGTTGGGGAAGAACGTGACGTAGTACAGCGCGTACCCTGCAGGACCAGTGCCAAACAGCACATGCCCGCTAATGGCCGAAAGGTTGCGCTGCCACAGCTCCAGGCGGCCAAACTCACCACCCAGGCTCCCTTGCGCCTCCTGCTGCGTAATGAGCACATCGTAGAACACCGAGTAGTACGCCGCCCCGACAACAGCCGCGAGCAAGAGCATCGCGGCGCCGAGCTTGGGCCGCAAAGCGACCGTTACCCCCAGGAACGCAATCAGCGGCGGCAGCCAGCCGCTCACCCAGTCGCCCTCGACGGTGACAGCCATCGTGAGCCAGCCAAGCGCGCCAATGCCCAGCAGAACACGCAGCGCATCCGGCAACCTGCGGTTCTCCAGGGCATTCGCCCAACACAGCGCGACGAACCAGATCCCGAAAATTCCAGCAGTGTTGATGAGCGCAAGGTCGCGCTGTGCAAAGCGCAGCGGCAAATCGATGAACCCAATGACGACGAGCAGCCCAGCGATTCCGGCGCGCATCGCGGGGGAACGGAACAAGTCCGCTCCAACGAACAGCAGCCCGACTGAGACGATGACCAGTGCCCCCGCGGCAATCTGCACCCGCTCGAAGTTGTGGGGATAGATGACGCGCGGGTCGAGCGTGATCCGGCCCCAGAGCATCGAGAACGCGGTACAGGCTATCAGCCCGACCGCCGGTAGAGCCACGAAGCGCGGCAGCAGGTTGATGCGTTTGCGGTTGAGCGCCCGGTGCAGGAACCACGCCCCCAACAGGCCGGTCGCCGCGACCAGGCTGGCGACCACAGGGCTATCCGTGCCGGTACCAATCTTCACCCGCACGAGGGCAGCACAGATTGCGACGCCAGCCAAACCAACCGCCGGACGGATGATGCAGAGCAACCCCAGCGCGCCAACGGCAGCCGCCAAGAGCAACAACAAGATGCCGCGTGACTGCAAGACATAGACAAGCAGGGCGATTACCGCGACGCCTCCTAGCGCCAGCGGCGCCAGGTCGCGCCGGAACGACCGTGGCGAGATGGTGAACGGCCTACCCGGTTGCCGTGTCAGCATCTCAACCGCCATGCCGGGCGCTCACAGATGCCGAGCGTGCAGCCACGACAACGTTGCGCAGTGATTGTGCGATGCGGGCAGGATCGTACGTCTCCAGCACAAACGCCTGACCGGCCTGGCCCAGTTGCATTGCGAATGCATCGTCATCCAACACGCGCGCGACGGAATCCGCAAACACAGCCGGGTCGTCGGCAACCAGTGCGTGGACACCGTGTGTGATGTCGATGCCTTCGAATGCTTTGCTGGTGCCGACCACTGGTAGGCCCTGTGCCATCGCCTCCAACAACTTGATCCGGGTGCCAGTGCCGGAACGCAACGGCGCGACGAACGCTCGCGCTTCTGCGAACGCCGGCTCGAGTCGCTCGAGTCGCCCTGTCAGCTCGACCGCAGGACTCTTCGCAAACGTCGGTACGACCGCGGGTAACGCTCCAGTAACGGTCAGGACCACACCAGGAGCCTGCGCTTCGAGGAGGGGTGCGATCTCCTGCACCCAGAATGCCACTGCATCGGCGTTCGGCGCATAGGTCATCGAGCCAGTGTAGAGCACGTTGCGGGCCTGCGGTGGTTGCCAGCGCCCAGCGCCCGCGCTGGGAATGACGTTGGGCACCACGACCGGCAATCGCCCGCCCAGTGTCCGATAGGCGTGCGCCTCGCTGCGCGACGGCGCCAGTACAGCCGCAAGCCGGGGTTCGGCGCGCTGGATCAACCGCCGGTACTTGTACTGTCGCAGCCGGGCGCGTAACCCATCACCAGCCGTTACCACGAATGGGGATACATTCGGCTCATCGAGGATCAGCGTGATCTCTTCTGGGAGGCTCAGCAGATAGTGTACAGTGCGCATGTCCGCCGCGATCACTGTGTCGATCCCACGTTCGATGATGAAGCGGCGCAGTTGTGCCGCGATGCGCGGGTCCCAGGTGGCATTGAGTGAACGCGGAGTGACCGACAACCCGGCAAGCACCGCACGCGGGCTGTACGGACGCACGTCTGGCAATGGAAGGACTGCCAACCCGGCAACCCCTGCCACTGGCAAACCCTGCACAGCCTGCCGTTCCGTCTCATCCAGGAAGACGACGACGTACACGTCCCCAAGCGCCGCGAGTGCATCGATCGTAGCGCGCAGCCGGTGCTTGGCTCCGTTGTCACGCGGCTCGGGATACCAGGCAGACAAGATCGCGATGCGCGCCCGGAGCGAAGCT
>QEUZ01000137.1 GCA_003577355.1 Chloroflexota bacterium
GAACCGGCACGTTCGCGGAAGCCCGAGCTCGCTTCCTTGCGCGGTATGTCGTGGCCGACCAACATGTGGCGGCGGAGCAGCGCGCCAAGTTCCGCGCGCGACGTGCCGGCGCCCAACGGTGAGCATGCCTGCGACACACAGCCAGACAGCGGGTGAGAATGGCATGCGGCGCCAAGTTCGCCGGGCGTGGCTCGTGCTGGCTATCTCGTCGCTCGTGTTTCTCGTGCTGGCAGCGGGCGTCGTCTCGGTTGCACGCTACTACTTCGGGCACGCGACGCGGCCAGAGGATGCAACACTCCAAGTGGTTAGTGGTAATGGCGCCTTGATCCGCTCCGTTCATGAACGGGAGTGGCGGTTAGTCACTGGAAGCGCGGAGGTACACGAAGGGGACGAGATTTCAACCGCGCTCGGGACCGTCGTGTGGCTGACGATGTTTGACGGCTCAACCGTCGAAGTCTCGGAGGATACGGTGGTGCGGGTCGCGCGGATGCGCTCGTCACGCTACCTGAACCGTACCAAGCATTTCGTGCTGGAGCCTGAACGAGGGACGGTGTATGTCGGCATGGCAGGGCATGAGCAGTACGACTACGTTGAATTCACGGTGCGGCGCCGGCAGGTGACCGTCACAATGTCCGATGAACCGGGGCGTACCGGCGCTGGTTCGTTTCTTGTTGAGGTATTGCCCGGCGGTGACGAAGGGGGCGAATCGGACGGGAAGCGGATTCGAGCAGCAGTGCTTCGCGGGACCGCGACGCTCACGACAGCGCTCAGCTCGATGCGACTTGAAGCGAATGAGCAAGCTATCGTCTCCGGCAGTGGGGAGATTGGCCCGGTTACTGCTGCGGTGCGAGAGCTGGTGCAAAACGGTGACTTGTCCGATGGGTTGACTGGCTGGGTCGAGTTCGAGCAGCAAAGCCTGCGAACGGCGGGCATCACTGCCAGCGGCGCATCGGTCGAGCTTGTTGCGGAGTCGATCGACGGTACGCCGCTGACCGCAGTGGAGTTCTTGCGGCCCGCCGGGCACGATGACATTGTCCAAGTGGGGATCCGCCAGCGCGTCGGACAGTCGCTGCGGGTGTATTCATCGTTGATCCTCCAGTTCGACGTGAAGATCAGCGACCAGCGCCCATTGGGTGGTGGCAGTGACCTGCAGACCTTTCCCCTGGTGGTCAAGCTGGTTTACACGGACGTGCAGGGGCAAGAAAGGGAATGGTGGCGAGGATACTACGTCCTTGATGATCCTGAGAGACGTATCCCGCTCGATCGAGCTGCCAAGCTTGACCTGGGCGCCTGGCAACATGTCGCATTCGACTTGCGCAACCTCTCGCCGCTCCCGAAGCAGGTGACGGCGATCGTGGTGTACGCTTCCGGCCAGAGCTTTCAGACGCGGGTTGCGAACATTTCGCTTTCCAGTGGGGAATTTGGCGGCCCACGACAGTAGATCGACGAGACACTGCGCTTGTGGCACGTTCGCTGCAGCACAGTGCGACACAACCGGAGGGGTTCCCGGTTCATGGCAAAAATCAGCATCATTGGTAGCGGCTATGTGGGGCTTGTCTACTGCGCAGCCTTCGCGGATTTTGGCAATGAGGTCGTCGGGGTGGACATTGATGCTGCCAAGGTTGCGGCGCTCCAAGCTGGCCATTGCCCGATCTACGAACCGGGATTGCCGGAGTTGCTCGAGCGAAATCTCAAGGCTGGCCGTTTGCGCTTTACCACTGACTATCCAACTGCTGTGCCGGACTCCGAGTTCGTGTTCATTTGCGTTGACACACCTGCGAGCTTCTCCGGCGAAGCTGATATGCGGGCTGTCCGTCGCGCAGCAGCGATGATTGGGGAGCACCTCGCAGGGGATACCGTCGTCGTCAACAAAAGCACGATGCCCATTGGTTCGGGCGATCTGGTGACATCGATCATTCAGCAGCACATAACCAACGGCGCGACATTTTCAGTCGTGAGCAACCCAGAGTTCCTGCGCGAGGGATCGGCAGTGCATGATGTGCTGCATCCGGATCGCATTGTGCTCGGCGCCGATGACCGCGCTACTGCGGAACGTGTTGCCGAGCTGTACGGCGTGCTGCACGCGCCAGTCGTGATCACCGACCGCCGCTCTGCCGAGATGATCAAGTACGCATCCAACTCGTTCCTTGCGACGAAGATCTCCTTCATCAACGAAATGGCTGAGATCTGCGAACGAGTGGGAGCCGATGTTACCGTCGTCGCACGGGGGATGGGCTACGACGCACGCATCGGCGGGCAGTTCCTGCAGGCGGGCATCGGGTTCGGTGGCTCCTGTTTCCCGAAGGATGTCAAGGCGCTTGCGCATATGGCGCAGGAATCCGGATGTCATCCGCAATTGCTGCACGCGGTGCTTGAAATCAACACGGACCAGCGCAGGCGTTTCGTCCAAAAGCTGCAGCAGCACCTTGGCGACCTGACCGATAAGCGGGTCGCAATTTGGGGGCTGGCATTCAAACAGAACACCGACGACATGCGCGAGTCGCCCGCAGTGGACATAATCCGCATGATCGAGCAGCGCGGTGGGGAGGTGCGCGCCTACGACCCCGCAGCAATGGAGAATGCACGCGCACTGCTACCGTACACAACATTTTGCGATACGCCCTACGACGCAGTCCGCGCGGCGGATGCGCTCTGCCTGGTTACCCCCTGGAATGAGTTCAAGCAGGCGAACCTTGGCAGAGTTGCTGAACTGATGCGCTCGCCGTTGCTGCTCGACGGCCGCAACATGTACGACCCCGCTGAACTGCACGCACTGGGCTTTACCTATGTCGGTGTCGGGCGCTGAGTACGTCCCAATCTGGGACGCCGATGCAGCTGGGCCGGTTGAGGTCGGAATCGATGTCATCGAGATTGAGCGGGTGCGTGGGGTGTTGGCGCGTCACGGTGAGCGTTTCCTCGAGCGCATCTACACGCCACGCGAGCGGGAACGGTACCGTGGCCGTGTGCAGGAGCTCGCGGCACGCTTCGCCGCGAAGGAAGCGACCATGAAGGCGCTCGGCACCGGCATTCGCGGCGTACGCTGGCGCGACATCGAAGTGCTCTCCAACCGTCGCGGCAAACCGATCCTTGTGTTGCATGGCACCGCCTTGCAGCGTGCCCGTGTGTTGGGGCTCGTACACTGGTCGGTTTCTCTGACGCATTCACGCGGTGAGGCAATGGCGATCGTCGTTGCCGCCAAGGCCAGGCACACGGAACCATGACGCTCTTGCTCACCGCAGCCGAGATGCGTGCAGCGGAAGCGCTGGCGGTCGCAGCCGGGACGCCGGAGCCGGAGCTGATGCGCCGGGCCGGCTCGGCAATCGCTTTGTGGGCGGAGCGTGTCGTTGGCACTTCTGGGCCACGGCGTGCGCTCGCACTCGTCGGCCCGGGCAACAACGGAGGGGATGCACTCGTCGCGCTGGCTGGGCTGGTTGCGGAGGGGTGGGAATGTGCGGCTGTGTTCGTGGACCGCGCTGCTGCTGGGCACTTGCCAGCTGATGATACCGCTCTCGCGCAGGTACGACGCATCTCATTAGCCCAGTGCCAGCAGTTCCAGCCGGGCGTCATCCTTGACGGCATTTACGGAATCGGCGGGCGCGCTGCACTGGTTGAGTCGGCCCGCGCGGCAATCACAGTTGCCCACGACATCCGCGGGGCGACCCGCTGCCCGCTCATTGCAATCGACGTACCCAGCGGGGTGGACGCTACCAGTGGCGCAGCCGACCCCGGCGCGTTTCAGGCTGACCTGACACTCTGTTTGGGGTATGCCAAGCTCGGCCTCATCCACGAGCCCGCTGCGACGCGCGTCGGAGAACTGGTCGTCGTTGATATCGGTATTCCGGCTCCAGCGATTTCGCATGCGCCACGCATGCTTGACGCATCACTTGCCCGTCGCCTGGCCCCCAGGCGCTTGGCGAGTGCGCACAAGTCGACGCAAGGAAGCGTGCTCATTATCGGTGGGGCGACAAGCTACTATGGCGCACCGCGCTTGGCTGGTGAAGCGGCGCTCCGCAGCGGGTGCGGACTCGTCACGCTAGCGGTGCCTGAGCGGATCCTCGATGCGATTGCGGCCCAAGTGCCGGAGCTGACATTCGTGCCTCTTTACGGTACGGGTGCGCAGCAGGCAGCAACGATCACCTCCTTCCTCGAAGAGCAGTCGGGGCGATACACGGCCCTGGTGATCGGCCCCGGATTGGGAAGAGATGCGCGGGCCAAGGACTTGCTCGATTCCCTCATCGCGCAGGAGAATCGTCACGTCCAGCGCGTTCCAGTTGTGCTTGACGCAGACGCGCTGTTCTGGCTCGCATCACGTCATGACATCGCGGCGACGCTTGCACGATTGCGCTGTGTCCTCACGCCACATGCGGGTGAGTTCGCTCGCTTGCTGAAGACGAGCGTAGCTGACGTGCGAGGTGCGAGCCTGCTGCATGCGCGCGACGCCGCGACGAGCTGGAACCAGGTCGTCGTGTTGAAGTCCGGCTACTCACTCGTGGCTGCACCGGGTGAGCCTGTGTGGGTGGCGCCGCGTGCTATGCCAGAGCTGGCAACTGCGGGGACAGGTGACGTCTTTTCTGGGGTGCTGGGTGGCTTGCTCGCTCAAGGGCTGGCGCAATTCGACGCCGCGCGTGTCGGTATGTTTATCGGGGCGATGGCTGGGAGAGCGGCACGCGCGCGCCGTGGCGTTGGCGGGGTAATTGCCCGCGATGTCATTGATGGATTACCGGAGGTGGCGCGTGACCTCGTGGAACCTGCATGGGATGCCGGCTGGATGACGAACACGATGTTCTGAAAAGGGGTAACCATGGTTGCAGACCTGCGCGTGGAGTCGATCATGACGCATGGGGCGCTCATGGTCGGGCGCGACACGACGATCGGAGAATTGGCCCGCATTATGGTGGAGCACGGC
Organism: Chloroflexota bacterium; assembly: GCA_003577355.1. Classification (GTDB taxonomy): domain Bacteria; phylum Chloroflexota; class Chloroflexia; order Thermomicrobiales; family CFX8; genus CFX8. The sequence goes on from QEUZ01000137.1 coordinate 4,907, forward strand.
GTTAGTGGCCTGCCGGTATGTGAAGACGGACGCCTGGTCGGGATCGTTACCGAGACAGACGTCATTTCCCACGAGATCAACCCAAGCCCGCCGGTGTTTATTACGTTCCTCGACGCTATCTTCAAGTTGCCGTGGGATGAGAGCGATGAGGACCTGCGCCGGGTCCTGGCGTCCACCGCAGGCGAGCTGATGACGGAGAACGTTGTTACGGCCACCCCAGATATGACGGTCCATGAAGCTGCCACATTGATGTACCAGCGCAAAGCCAACCCGTTACCTGTCGTTGATGCCATGGGCAAAGTTGTCGGAATTGTGTCACGCTCGGACATCATTCGCCTGATCGCCGAGTCGGAAGCAGCTGCTGCGAGGACGAATGGCTGAGGACGAAGGCATCATCACTGAGATCCTTGCTGGGACACACGCACTGATCGACCTTGACGCGTACACGGCAAACATCCAGGCATTGCGTGCAGCTGCACCCCATGCAGAGCTCATGGCCGTGGTTAAGGCGGATGCGTATGGTCACGGGGCGGTGTACTGCGGGCATGCCGCGCTTGCGGCTGGTTGTGCTTGGCTGGGCGTTGCGCGCATCAGCGAAGGGCTGTTGCTCCGCTCGAATGGGATCTCCGCACCGGTTCTGGTGTTAGGTCCGCCAAACCTGGCAGAGATCACCCGGGCGCTTGATGCAAACCTGACCCTGGCTGTTGGCAGTCGATCTGTGCTCGATGCGGTACTCGGCGTGGCCGCCGGGCGGAGCTCGCCTGCCCGGGTCCATATCAAGGTAGATACGGGTATGCACCGCTACGGATTCGAGCCGCACGAGGTTTGCGACCTGTTTGCTCGCCTCCAGTCGCATGCGGATATCGCTGTCGATGGCGTGTTTACCCATTTCGCCCGTGCAGATGAACGCGACCTCGCTCTGACGGATCGACAGGTTGCCGTGTTCAGCGACGTGGTTGCGTCACTGGAGGCGGCTGGACTCCTACCCCGCTGGGTACACCAGGCGAACTCAGCCGGTATTCTGATCGGACGGACTGCTGGATCAAACTTGGTGCGCAGTGGCATCGCGACGTATGGGCTCGATCCTTCCGACGAGTTGCCCGCTGGACCGAACTTTACGCCGATTATGACGGTGCGCGCGCCGGTTGGACGCAGGTTCACGCTACCGCGTGGTGAAGGGGTCGCCTATGGCTGGACCTACGTCGCCCCGGAAACCGAGGAAGACGCCGTGGTCGCAATTGGTTACGCCGATGGGCTGCCCCGCCAGCTGGCCAATCGAGGCTGGTTCAGTGCCAACGGAGAACGTGCCCCGATCCATGGCCGTGTGTGCATGGACCAGACGATCATCGGAGCGCCGCCTGGGTTGGCGGAGGGAGACCTTGTAACGGTGTTCGGACCCGAACGCGGGGCGATGTCGCTTAACGACATTGCAGCAATCGCCGGCACAAACAACTACGAGATCGCGACGCGCCTGATGGCGAGGGTGCCGAGGATCTATCTGCAAGGCGGAACGCCAGTGGCGTGGGAACAACCGCTGCTTGGCAAGCGTGGGTACTGCCGAAGCTGAAAAGAAAGGCGAAGGAATTGCAAAACGGCGGCAGGGTGTCCAGCCGCCGCCACTAGTTGAGAACGTGAGCGCAGTCGTTAATCGCTGAACGCGTTCTGGTCCTGCAGCATCGACTCCACATCGCGCTGCACGACAAACGTGCGGCCGGACATTTCGTCGCGCACGTAGCCGAGCCTGCGTTCGTCCATCCAGCGATAGACTGTCGGTCGTGTCACGCCGAGACGTTGCGCGGCATGGCCGATAGATACCAACTCGGATGGCTGATGGGCGCGATACTTGGCCATCGAAAGCATCCGGCCCAGCGGCGTTTCCCAGAACGACCTCGGCACGGTGTAATCCTCTGCCATCGGTGGCCAGAAAAGGAGTTGCAGAACTGTCTCAGTGCGCTCTATCACATGCTCTTTCGGCTCGCGCAGCTCACCACGCGCTAGTGCGGCGAGGATTGCCAAGTCGCGGCCAAGCGGGCCAGCGCGCAACTGCTGGATATCCAGCGGCCGCTCCGCCTCTGGGAAGAGTCGCGTTACGAGCCTGTGATGGTGGCTGTAGACGATACGAAGCGCATCATCGATCGTCTCTTGGTAGTCGGTATGTTCGACCTCCACGCCTACTCCTTCCCCGCGGCGCACAGCCTATTGCATCCCCCTGTACGTACCGATTGTATCTGCACCATGTGCGTTTCGTCAACTAGAGAGCGAAGATACAGGACGTTCGGACGGCATGTCCGGCTGTTCGGAGATCGTTGGTGCTGTGGAATCCAGCGACACAACGCGGTTTCGGCGATCGCTGCGCATGCTCCCGCCGCCACCCTGGAGATGGGCGATGGTCGTGCCAATTCTTGCGGTTGCACCACAAAGGATGGAGGTAGTTGCGGAGAGCACGAGCGGCTCGTACTGTCTGGGTGTCACAACCGCAGCAGACAGGGAGGGAGCCGCTCGTGTCACTGACCGTCGATGTCCCCGATGACGCCGACATCGATCAGATCGAGCCGTTGGTCGTCGCTGCCGGTCGGCAGGCCATGGCCCAGACGCTGGATCTTGCCTGCCGCATGGTGGAACAGGCAACACCGGTCACCTGTGCGCACTGTGCCGGGACGCGCGGCGCCTGGGATGGGGGCGATCCACGGGTGCTCTCGACCAGTTTCGGCCGGGTGGTGCTGACCCGGCGGCGGTGGCGCTGTCATGGCTGTCAGCGGCGCAGCCGACCGGCCGACCGACTGTTTGGCCGGTTGGCCGGTGGGACGATGACAGCAGCGTTGCGCGCGGCCTGTGTGCGGGTCGGCAGTCAGGAGTCGTTTGCCCCGGCCGCGCGCACCCTCTGGCAGGTGTGTGGGGTACGGGTCAGTGCCGAGCAGGTGCGGCGGGAGACGTTGGCCGCCGGAGCGGCAGCGGTGACCCGCCAGGCGGAGCAGACGCGCCGGGTGCTGTACCCGACGGCGCGGGAGTGGCGCGCGCAGGTGGCGGCGGGGGTGGCGCGCACGCGGCGGGGGCAGCGCCCGGTCGCTGCGGCAGCACCACCGGCCCGGCTCCTGGTCGAACTGGATGGGGGCTGGGTGCCGTGTCGGGAGCAGGCCGGTGGGATGGAAGGCAAGGTGGCAGTGCTGGCCACCGGGCGACGCACCGACTGGAACGGACGCACCGCGTTGTGGCCCAGACGCTACGTCGCCAGTTTCGCTGCGGCCGAGGAGTTCGGGGAGCAGGTCTATGCCGGAGCGGCACAGCTCGGTGGCAGCGCGGCAGGAGAGCAAGTGGTGGTCAGTGCTGGTGCGGGCTGGATCAAGCACGTGGTGCGCACGCACTTCCCCCGGGCGCTGGGCATTCTGGACTGGTCGCATCTGGCACGGGCCGTGCACAAGGCGATCCGCGCAGCCCGACCAGGTGGGCAGCGGCGTGCCCAACGGCGGGTGTTGCATCAGGTGTTGGGTGCTCTGGCCTGGACGGGGCAGGTCGACGCGCTTGAGCAGGCGCTGGTGGGATTACGCACTCCTGGCGAGGAGGTAGCGGCACTGGACAGCGCTATCCGGTACCTGCGCAATCAGCGGGACTGGCTGGGGAACTACCAGGCCTGGCAGGCACGCGGCTATCCGATCGGCAGTGGCGCGGTCGAGCGTGGGGTCGAGGTGGTGATCAATCGGCGGTTGGCAGGCCGCGGACGGCGCTGGTGCCGAGCCAACGCCGATGCGGTGCTGGCGTTGCGCGTCGAGGACCTTAACAGCGACTGGGACCCGTTGCGCGTCGAGGACCTTAACAGCGACTGGGACCACTCACAGGTACCATCGCTCCACTCCGCTTGACCTCCACTCTTTTTGGTGGAACCAATTCTTGCAACGGGTATTGACGGGTGGTCAAGTGCATGCTACTGTACGAACAGATCCCGAGGAGTGCTGAAGGATCGACGCACCGAAGCCGGACAAGTAATTGCGAGGTAACGGACATTCGAGTCGCTCGGTGGTTTGAGCGGTTTCATCGAACACTGAACGTCAGTTCGTGAGCGTGGCCAATCAGTCTCTCGTGTGCTTCGGATGTGGGGATGATCATCACACGAGGTTCTCCCCAATGCGGTTTACATTCCAATGACCGATTCGTCGGTGATGGATTGTGAACTCGTAGAGCGTCGATGCAATGGCTCGTCGGGGTCTTTTTTCGCGTTCCAAAAGGCTTCGAATCTCCACCTCGCTCCCACACGATAAGCGGCTTGGTACACTTGTGTGTTCGACACGGCCCGCGGTGCAGGACGCGGGCCGCTGCATGTATGGCCTGCGATAGTCGCCGAAAACATCTGGAGCCAGGACACTAAGTGATTTCTCACGGCACCGATCCCGCACGCTCAGCCATTCGCAACGTCGCGATCATCGCCCATGTCGACCACGGGAAAACAACGCTGGTTGACGGCATGCTCAAACAGTCGAATATCTTTCGCGACCCGGATTCGGTTGGCGACCTCATCATGGATGCCAACGATCTCGAGCGCGAGCGAGGGATCACAATACTCTCCAAGAACGCTTCGGTGACCTATGCGGGGGTCAAGATCAACATTATCGACACGCCGGGCCACGCCGATTTTGGCGGAGAGGTTGAGCGGGTGCTCAACATGGCTGACGGCTGCTTGTTACTCGTGGATGCCGTTGAAGGTCCGATGCCACAAACGCGCACCGTGCTGGCGCGTGCGCTGCAGCTGGGCCTGCGACCGATTGTCGTCATCAACAAAGTCGACCGGAGTGCAGCAGAGCCTGCACGCGTCATCGAGGAAGTACACGACCTGTTCCTTGACTTGGCAACCAACGCTGACCAGCTCGACGTGCCGGTTGTCTACGCGGTTGCCCGTGAGGGGCGCGCAGGGCTGGCCCCGAACGATCTCGGCCCGGACCTTCGTCCGCTGTTCGACGCGATTTTGACGCACATCCCAGCGCCACCCAGTGATGTGGATGCGCCATTCCAGATGCAGATCGCGTCGCTCGATTTTGACCCACATCGTGGCCGGATCGCCATTGGGCGCATTCACCGCGGTGTTGTCCGGCAGGGCGATGTCATCGTTCATGCGCATCCTGATGGCGAGCTGCAGCGTGAGCGGGTCGCGTATCTCCTTCTGTTCGAGGGGTTGGGACGACGCGAAGCGACAGCGGCCTTCGCCGGAGACATCGTCGCGATCACTGGGTTCTCTCAAGCGCGCATCGGTGCGACGCTCGCAGACCCGGCTCATGCCGAACCGCTGCCGGCGCTGGAGATCGAAGAGCCGACGTTGCGGCTGACCTTCGGAGTGAACACGTCGCCATTTGCTGGCCGAGAGGGGCAGTTTTCGACCTCCAGGCAGTTGCGCGAACGACTCTTCCGTGAACTTGAAACGAACCTGTCGCTCCGAGTTGAGCCAACCGAACATGCCGATGTATTCGCGGTTTCTGGACGCGGCGAGCTGCATCTTTCAATCCTCATCGAAACGATGCGGCGTGAGGGCTACGAGTTTCAGGTGTCGCGGCCTGAGGTCATCACCAAACGCGGACCGCATGGCCTGCTAGAGCCAATGGAAACGCTCATCATCAACGCGACAGAGGACACGCTTGGTGTGATCGCCGAGATCGTCGGAGAACGCCGTGGCAGGATGACCAACATGCAGAGCGACGGTCGCGGAGGAGTGCGACTGGAGTACGTCATTCCAACTCGCGGCACGATCGGCCTGCGCAACGCGCTGTTGACCCGCACACGTGGGAATGCGTCGATGTCCACGAGCCTGCTCGGCTACGAACCGTGGCAGGGCGAGATTCCACTGAGTCGCTCCGGCGCACTGGTTGCTACCGAAACCGGCGTGGCGTTGTCGCATGGCATATCCGGCGCACAAGAGCGTGGGACAACCTTCGTTGAGCCGGGTACGGAGGTCTACGAGGGGATGATCGTCGGGCAACACCCGCGCCAGAACGACCTGCCGGTCAATGTTTGCCGCGCAAAGAAGCTCACCAACATGCGCAGCAGCACTGCGGATATCATGGTGCGCCTTACCCCGCCAACGATCCTCAGCTTGGAGCAATCGCTGGACTTCCTGGCGGACGATGAGCTTCTTGAAGTGACCCCGAAGAGCTTGCGTCTCCGGAAACGACTCCTGCTTGAACACGAACGCAGCCGCGCGCGGAAGCAGGCAAACCAGATCAGCTCCGCCGTCTCGTCGTGACGCTGGTTCCGCGTTGGCTTGACGGGTCCGTGCAGGATCCCTATGCTCCAGCGCGTGAACGCCTTTATCAACGCATTACATACCAGCGGTCGGAGCACCGGAGCGCTATGGCTTGACATTCGTCTGGAAGACGGGAACCGAACGGTACGGAGCGATCGGCTGACCTTCGGCGTCCCTGCCGACTTCCACTGCCATAACGACTGCATTGCCGCTGCTGCAATGACGTTGATCGGCGATCGTGCCGAGCGCGTTCAGTTCAACTTCGCCATCTCCAGCCGGTGCGCCGACATCATCACCTCATATTATGCAGCGACTGAGGTCGGTCCGGTCGACACTGGCCTCAAACCCCGGCAGCGTGGGCGCGAGATAGGGCTCATGCTGAGCGGCGGGATTGATTCGCTGGCGGTCTGGATGATCTTGAGCGATGCGCTCGGGCGCGGCAACTTCAAGGTTATCACCACCGACTTCGGCCATGGGTTCTCATTCGAGCGACGGGGGTTTCAAGCGCTTAGGCGCGACATAACGTGTTCCACCGATTTTCGGGCCAAAGGGTACGCCGAACACGGCCGATTTACTGGCGCAGCTCCGTTGCTGCATGCAGACTACCTTGATCTCGACGCAGTCGTCACGGGCCACCTATATAACCATCCGCCGGTCAGCTTTGAGCCACTGCTCGGCCAACCGCCCCGCTATTTGCGCGAGGACTTGCCATTCCTCGCTGGGGGGCTAGGTGAGATTCACCTTGCACGGGCACTGAGCTCGGTGCTGCCGCTGCAGGTGGTCATGCAGGGGGATCCAACTTTGCTGGAGGCGTGCTGGCATGGCTCATCACGACCAGGAACGGACAAGCAGTTCAAGAAGAGCCTGATGTTTCGGCGAATGTACGCGAAGCTCGGTTTGACGTGTCCTGAGTGGATCGCCAATGTCCCCAACCCGCGACGCCAGCTTGACGTTCTCGGGAACCCCGCGTCAATTCCGACGTTGCTTTACCTGATCCACCACTTTGGGGTTGATGCGCTCCGGCCGAACTACCACGACCTTGCAATGCACGACCTGACATTGTGCGACGGCATGACGTTCGAGTTCTTTGAGCATTACAACCCGAGCATCACCGCTTTCCTGCCGCACTCTCTACAGCGTGGCGTACTCCAAGCATTGAACTCCTACGGGATTGAACCCTACACAGAATATGACTGGATCGAGTTTGCTTATATGCGCGTCCTCACCGAGGCCGCACTCGCTGGGGGGAGACGGCTGGGACGCAACCCAGACGATAGCGCGATCCCTCCCTTTGAGGCCTGGCGAGAAACCTACCCGGGGCCGTAGCGCGTTCCGACGCACAGCGTCTCTGTCCTCAAAGATTGATACACCATGGCAATGTTATGCCGAAATTTGTCGAGGGGCGAGCCGCCGCCGTCGTTACAACACGACAACGGCGCGCGCTCTGTCAGCCGTGAGACCGAGGGGAGGACGCATGATCTTCAGGAGCAATGTGAGGTTGGAGCGGGAGACCGGACTCGAACCGGCGACATTCTGCTTGGAAGGCAGACACTCTACCAACTGAGTTACTCCCGCGACCGCTCGCTCGACGGGGTGGTCGGGGTGAGAGGATTCGAACCTCCGACCTCAGCGTCCCAAACGCCGCGCGCTGCCAGGCTGCGCTACACCCCGAGACGAACCGTCGCTCAGTATACCACCGCTGCGGTTCCACTATTGTTCCAACCGCCGACCGCTGTTGGGTGAGGGTAGCTCGCTTCGTCAGCAAATAGCGCTTGCGACATCACTCGAGTGCTTCGGCCACAGCCAATCGAACCACTGGTCACTGGTCACTGGTCACTCCACTCGGTTCCCGGCAGCAACCGGACGAACCGCCGGCGACCTGCTTGCAGGACGGTTGGTTGCGTTACCGTCACAAGCTGGTCTGGCGATAGCACACGTTGACCATCGAGCCGGACTCCGCCCTGCTCAATGAGCCGGCGTGCCTCGTTGTTACTGCTCGCCAAACCGGTGGTCAGAAGTACGGCGGTAATCGTGGCAGGCTGCCCGAAGGTATGTTCGGGCATGTCGCTCGGCAGCTCGCGCGCGCGGAACACGCGCTCGAACTCGGCACGGGCTTCATTTGCTGCCTGAATGCCGTGGAGCTCGGCGACGATCTCCCATGCCATGCGGTCCTTAACGTCGCGTGGGTTGAGCGTCCCATCGCCAATGCCAGCAACGAGTGCATCGACCTCCGCCGCGGGAACATCCGTGACCAGGCGCAGGTACGGCTCAATCAGCTGGTCCGGGACAGACATCAACTTACCGAATGAGATGTTTGGGTCTTCCGCAACCCCCACGTAGTTGTCGTAGCTTTTCGACATCTTCCGCTCGCCGTCCAGGCCGACGAGTAGTGGGACGGTCAGGATGTTCTGTGGCTCCATCCCATATTCGCGCATGATGTCACGGCCGACCAGCAGATTGAAGGTTTGGTCGGTGCCGCCGAACTCGATGTCTGCTCGGACCGCGACCGAGTCGTAGGCTTGGAGCAACGGGTACAGGAGTTCCGTAATCGCGATTGCTGACCCCGCTTCGTAGCGCTGCGCGAAGTCCTCGCGCTGCAGCATTTTGGCAACTGTGTACTTTGCTGTCAGACGGATCACCTCGGTCAGGTTGAAACTGCCGAACCACGACGATTGCCACTGGATCTCAGCCCGGTCGACATCAATGATCTTGAAGAACTGCTCCAGGTACGTCTCAGCGTTCGCGCGCACTTCTTCCGCCGACAACATCGTGCGTTGGGCGGAGCGTCCAGTCGGGTCGCCAATCTGCGCCGTCCAGTCTCCGATGATGACAACCAGTGTATGGCCGAGCTCCTGGAACTGGCGCATCTTCTTGATACCCACCCAGTGCCCAATGTGGATATCCGGCCGGCTGGGGTCGAAGCCCATCTTCAGGCGCAGGTGTGTGCCGGCACGCAACTTGCGTTCGACATCTTCACGCACATGCACTTGTACGACTCTGCCGTCATCCAGCAACCGGTGGATGGTCTCATCATCAGCTGGGGTGACCCGTGGTACGTCCGCTTTCGTCACCACGCCCTCCTAGCGTGCATCCTCCGAAGCTTCGGCCAGTAGCCGCGCTCGGGTCTTCGTTTCATCATCCGCGATTTGTGCGACCAGGTCCTCAACTGAATCAAACGCCATGTCACCACGCACGAATGCCACGAATTCGACCTCGAGGTCGAGCGTGTACAGGTCGCCGTCGAAGTCCAGGATGTTGACCTCGACCAGTCGTTCGCCGTTGTCAAATGTCGGTCGCGTCCCAATGTAGATCATCGCCTGCATCGGCTGCTGTGCACGTTGCTTGACGTGGGCATAGCCCGCGTAAATGCCGTCCCCTGGCACACACGCCCACCGCGGCAGGTGCAAGTTGGCAGTCGGGTAGCCGAGCTCGCGCCCACGCGCCACACCGTGCTCCACCGTTCCCCGCAGGCGGTAGCGACGGCCGAGCATGCGGGCGGCGCGTTCGACAGCCCCTTCACGCAATGCTTGGCGTATTGCCGAACTGCTGACTACCTCACCATGCTCATCGGCAAGCCTCGTGATCACTTGGCCGTCATAGCCGAGGACACGGCCGTGTTCGACGATTGTGGAACCGTCACCGGCGCGCGCCCGGCCGAAGCGAAAGCCCTCGCCAACGTAGATGGCGACAGGGTGGGCTTCCTCGACGACGAGCCGCAGAAACGCTTCGGGGCTTAAGGCAGCAAACGCGTGATCAAATGGGATCACCACGATGTCATCAACGCCGGCCGCTTCCAACAAACTCAGCTTCAGCTCAGGGGTTGAGAGGCGGTCGAATGGTGCGTCGGGTCGTAGCACGGAGATGGGATGTGGCTCGAACGTAATCACCATCGACCGAGCGCCTTCGGCCGCTGCACGCCCGCGGACAATGTCGATGAGAAAGCGATGACCGAGGTGTACTCCGTCGAAGTTTCCGATCGTCACGACATGTGCCCCGCCGCAAACACGCTCAAATGCGGCTTTGACGGGAGCCGGCGCATCGCTCATGCTCTTCACCAAGCATCTCCAGCCGGAATGACGAATTGAGGGATCAACCCACCGGACAAATCGACCTCACCAATGCCGGCAAACTTGCCCTTCGGAGCGTACACGCGCACGCGCTGTATCCCACCTTCTGGCACGTGGATCGAGACCGATAGCGACCGGCCATGATACCACCTGTCTGCATCGGCCTGACCGAGCTCGATAGCAGGGAGGTGCAGGACTGCGGCATCCATCGGCAGCATGACCTGCCGCCAATTCGCGCAGAGATCGTGTTCCGCGAGCCGCTCGAGCGTCCAAGACTGTTCGATTGTGAACGGTCCGGTTCGAGTACGCCGCAGCCCGGTGCAATAGGCGTAACAGCCCAGCACACGGCCGATGTCGCGCACGAGCGCGCGGATATACGTGCCGCTACTACAATCGACACGCAGTTGGAGCTCCGGGGGAACATACTGGACAACGTCGATGCTGTAGATCGATACACGCCGCGATGGCACGACGACCTGTTCGCCGGCGCGCACCCGCCGATGTAACGGCACGCCATGCACCTTGATTGCGGACAGCGCCGGGGGAACCTGCTCAATTTCGCCGACGAACCGCTCAAGTGTTGTTCCGACGACATCCGGTCCTGGCCATACCTCGATGTCGGCTGAAGCGACGACGACGCCATCGATGTCACCAGAATCGGTTTCCTCCCCGAGGTGGGCGACAACCTCATACGTTTTTGAACTGCCTTGGACGTACTGGAGAATGCGCGTTGCCCGGCCAACGGCGATCGGCAAGACGCCCGTAGCGAATGGGTCGAGTGCGCCGCCATGACCGACCCGCTTCATCCGTAGCATACGGCGCACGCGGGCAACGACATCGTGCGACGTCATCCCGGACGGTTTGTCGATGACGATCAGCCCGACTGGTTCGATTGGATCAGACAGGTTCGTCTCCTGAAGATACGGTGATGGCGTGATCGGGCGCCGGCCCAAGTTGCGCGGCGATATCGTCGAGAAAGCGCTCACGCTGCGCTTCGCCGGGTTCGAGGCGGCAGCCTGCAGCCCGGGTGTGGCCACCGCCGCCGTGTCGCTTCGCGAGCCACGCAACATCGACATCGTCAGCGAGCGAGCGCAAGCTCACCCGCCAGCCCCACGGCTCAAGATACAGGAGACATGCGGCACGCGCCCCCAGTGCCCCGGCTAGGAAGTTGACGATCCCTTCGCCTTCTGCACGTGTCGCGCCCGTCTTCGCCAGCATTTCCGGGTAGATCGCCGTCCAAATCAATGCCCCGCGCCACTGTACATGGCTCAGCGCTTCGCCCCACAGCGCAATCGTGGAGAACGGCTTCAGCCGAAACAGGTAGTCGACAACAGTATCGACATCTCCACCTGCCTCGATTAGTTCGGCGCTCACGCGTAACGTGCTCGGCGTCGTGCTCGGGGTCCGTAGGCCGAGCGTATCACCGTAAATGCCCGCCAATAAGGTCGTTGCTTCACCCGGCTCAATGCCCATGTCGAGCGATTGGTAGATCCGCGTAACGATCTCAGATGTCGCTGCAGCAGCAGGCACGACCAGATTCAGTGAACCAAACCGGTCGTTGGTCACGTGATGGTCGATGTTGATGCAGTCGCGGCGCCGCTCGAATTCAGGCTGTAAGCGGTAGTAGAGTGGGCCAAGTCGGGACGGGTCGGAGCAGTCCATGAAGATCAACAGGTCAGCGTCGATGATCGCCTGGTCGTCCACGTTCGTCAGGCCCAGCGCACCATCAAGAAAACGCAGGTTGTCCGGGACAGCATGGTCACCAGTCGCCATTGCAACCGGCGCGCGCCCAAGGCGCCGGCACAAGCTCGCCATCGCCAGAAGTGAGCCGACGGCATCGGCGTCCGGGCTGGAGTGCGTGAGCAGGACCAACCGCTGCGCGTGCAGAATGCGGTCGCGGATCGCATGCGCAGCGAGTGGAATGTTCGAGTCGGTTTCGTGCTGCTCTCGAGTGTTGCGTGCGATCGATCCAGCGGTCACGGCTCGACTCCTTCAGCCCGATCCGCAGTTATTGGGCGAGCGGCGTCCTCGCGCTCTATCTGACGCAGGAGGCGAGCGACCGATTCGGCATGTTGCATCGAGCGGTCTTGCCGAAAGCTCAGCTCCGGTACGAAGCGCATTTCCAGCCGATCGCCGAGTTGCTTCCGCACGAAACCGGTGGCCCGGCTGAGCGCAACCATGGCGTCGCGTTGTTCTTCTTCAGTACCAAACACGCTGACAAACACTTTCGCCATGCGGATATCCGGGCTGACCTCTACCCGTGTGACGCTGACGAACCCCAGCCGAGGGTCGCGCATCTCGCGCTGAATGATTTCGCTGATGTGGTCACGTAGCAGGTCGGCGACCTGCTGTCTGCGCCGCTCACTCATTCCATTCCCCCTTTCCAGGCAGGGGGCTGGTCCGCAATCGCCCGAACGGACCACTGCCACCCGGCGCTGGTAGAGGCTGTCACCAGGCACACCTTAGCCTCGCGCGACTTCTTCGACGTGATAGAACTCGAGCTGGTCCCCGTTGTGGAAGTCGTTGAAGTTGTGCAGGATGACACCGCACTCATATCCGGCGGCGACTTCGCGCACGTCTTCCTTGAACCGCTTGAGCGAATCAATTGTCGTGTCTGCCAGCACTGCACCGTTGCGCAGCACGCGCACGCGCGAGTTGCGGACCGCCTTGCCGTCGAGAATGTACAACCCAGCAACGACATCGCGTGTTGGAAGCCGGAAAGTATTGCGCACTTCGCCATAGCCGTCGGTTGCTTCGCGCTTCTCCGGTTCCAGCAACCCAGTCATGGCCGCCTTCAGGTCATCCACCAGGTGGTAGATGACATCGTAGAAGCGGATGTCGACGTTGGCCGAATCTGCGGCGCGCTTCGCTGCGGCGTCGGGACGGACGTTGAACCCGATGATGATCGCGCCAGAAGCGGCGGCCAGGTTGACATCGGATTCGGTGATGGCGCCAGTCCCTGTGTGGACAATTGTGAGGGTCACGCCGGTTGGCTCGTCGTTCAGCTTGGCGAGCGTACCCTGGATCGCGCCGAGCGAACCTTGCACGTCGGCCTTGGCGATGATCGGCAGCTCCTTGGTGCCGCCACCCTGGATCTGTGCGTAGATGTCGTCCAGTTTCACGACACGGCTGTCGGTGAGCGATTCCGCCCGGCGCTGCTTCGACCGCTCCTCGGCCAGTGCTCGGGCGGTCTTTTCGTCTTCAACCACCTGGAACACGTCGCCGGCTTGCGGCAGTTCGAGGAGTCCGAAGATTTCAACTGGCGTCGAAGGCTCTGCCTTGCGCAACCGCCGCCCGCGATCGTCATTCATTGCCCGGATGCGGCCATATGTGCCGCCCGCCACAACGATGTCCCGCGGCTTGAGCGTGCCCGACTGCACCAGCACTGTTGCCGCAACCCCGCGTGTGCGGTCGACCTTGGCTTCGATGACGACGCCAACGGCTGGCTTGTTCGGGTTCGCCTTTAGCTCGGCGATATCGGCGACGAGCAGTAACACTTCCAGCAGGTCATCAATGCCCAGCTTCTCGCGAGCGGAGACTTCGACAACCGGCACGTCTCCACCGTAATCCTCAGGGATAACGCCGGCTTCGGC
>QEUZ01000531.1 GCA_003577355.1 Chloroflexota bacterium
GCTCGTCGCCATGTGCAGCAGATGGTAGGGAAAGTAAAAGGCGAACAGCACTTCGGCGCCCGGCAAGTGCTCCGCGACTTCTTCTTCGGTCGCCGGGGTAAGGATGCGCATGTCGGGGTAAACCTGCGCCACCTGGCGCGCTACTTCTACGTCATCGTCGTGTCGCCCACTATGGATCAACACTACTGGAAGATGTGTCATGGTGTATCCCTCACTCGCGTCAAACTGTATCGCGTCAGTATGGCACCGTTTCGCTGCAGCGGGGCGTGCTGCGGTGGCATGCTCTGGAGAAGTGCAGGGACGTGACGACCGGCGATGAAGGAGTTGTGCATGCACGGCCGGCAGGGTGGGCGGCAACCCGTGGCGTTGGCCCCCTCGATCTTGAATAGCAGCGACCTGACGCGCATCGCCGAGTCGCTGGCTGCGCTGGAGGCTGCTGGCGCCGATTACGTGCATCTCGACGTCATGGACGGCCACTTCGTTCCGAATATCACCTTCGGTGCGCCGGTCGTCGCGTCGATCCGGGCTGCGACGCGCCTGCCGCTGGATGTGCACCTGATGATTACGCAGCCGGAACGCTACGTTGCTGCGTTCGTCGAAGCCGGAGCGGACATCCTGACGATCCATGTCGAAGCAACCTATCATCCTCATCGGGTGCTGCAGGCAATCCGCGAGATGGGGGCGCGCGCCGGATTGGCTGTGAACCCTGGGACGCCCCTCGCCAACGCTCAGGAGCTGCTGCCGGTGTGCGACCTGGTGCTGCTGATGAGCGTCAACCCGGGCTTCGGTGGTCAAACGTTCATCCCACTGACCCTTCAACGAGTGCGCGCGATGCGCGGGGAAATCGATGCACGTGGGGCGCCGGTGCTGCTGGAGGTAGACGGGGGCATTTCTGCGCGTAATGCCGGTATGGTGCGAGCGGCTGGCGCGGATATATTGGTCGCCGGTACGGCAGTGTTTGGCGACGAACGCGGTGTTGGGGCTGCGCTCTCCGCACTGCGGGAGGCGGCCGACCGCGTATGACTGCGGGCGCTCCCGATGGCGTTGTCGCTAGCTCTTTGGGTGACCGCACGCGCATTCCGCGCCGGTTGTTCGTCGGGCTTGGTCTGATCGCGGTGGTCTGGACCTTGTCGTGGACGCATACACGCCCGTTCTCGGACTATGCGTTCTTCCCGCTGTGGTTCGGTTACATTCTGACTGTCGATGCACTCGTCTACCTCCGCACCGCAACCTCGCCGATTGCCCGCCATGGTCCACGTGTCGCGTTACTGTTTGTCTCGTCAATTGGGCTGTGGTGGCTCTTTGAGCTGTTGAACGAGCGCGTCCAGAACTGGCACTACATCACACCGCGCGAGTACAGCCCGCTCGCTTATGCGTTGCTCGCGACGATTGCCTTTTCCACCGTTACCCCTGCAGTCTTCACGACGACAGAGCTCGTGCGTTCGTGGGGCCTCGATCCGCTGCGGCGGCTGCCCGCACTGCGTCAGACCCGCAGGTTTCTCCTCAGTGCGCACCTCGCAGGGTGGGCGATGCTGGTGTCGCTGCTCGTGTTTCCCGACGTGGCGTTCCCAGTCATGTGGTTGTCGCTCATTTTCCTTCTCGACCCGCTCGTGACGGTCCTCGGCGGCCACTCGATCGGCCGCTATGTCGAACGAGGCGACTGGTCGCCGGTCTTCAACCTTGCACT
>QEUZ01000138.1 GCA_003577355.1 Chloroflexota bacterium
CGTGCATCTATGTAAGTATGGGGAGGTATACGGCTGGAGGAATCGGCGGGGTTCAGGCGGTGAACGACGGGAGCATCGACCGCTGGGCGGCTGACGACGAGTTCGTCGCGGGCCTGCGTGTGGGCTCCACGGCAGCCTACGACACGCTGGTCGACCGCTACCACGCCAGGCTCATGCCGGTGCTCGTGCGCATGCTCGGCGGCGATGTCGCTGCCGCCGAGGACCTGGCGCAAGACACGTTCCTGGCGGTCTATCGCTCGCTGCACACCCTCACCGCCGAGCACAGCTTCGAAGGCTGGCTTTACAAGATCGCCCGCAACAACGCCCGCCGCTACAACAGGAGGCGCATGCTGGTCCAGTTCGTGCCGCTCGATTCGGTTGTGTCGTTGCTGAGCGGTTCACGCTCACGCGCGCATGACGACCTGCTGGATGAAGCAAGCGTGATCGATGATATCCAGGTCGTGCTCGACCAGATGCCACCAAAGGAACGCGAGGCATTTCTGCTCCACAGCATGGCCGAGCTCACCGCACGTGAGATCGCCCCGATCATGGGTATCAGGGAAGCCGCCGCCTCAGCGCTTGTCACCCGTGGCACACGGCGCTTCGCAACGCTCTACCAGGCACGCACCGGCCACTTGCCATCGGCACGCACGACCCGGCAGCGGCTCCCATCGAATGGTGGCCCGCCATGACATCGAACCGCTGCAGGTTCCCCCAGGAATGGCTCGTCGCCTTGCATGACGACGACCTGCGGGCAGCACAGCTGGAAATCACCGAGGCACACCTGCGCGCCTGCCCGGAATGCCGCCAGTGGCTGGACGAGATGGATGCCATCGCGCGGCTGTTGCGCGAAAATACCCCCTACCCAGACAACCCAGCGGCCCGCGCTGAGATCAAGGCCAGGGTCGCTACCGATCACACGAACGTGCATACCCACAACTGGTCGACCACGCGTCGCGCGCTCGCTGTCATGCTTGCAGTGCTGCTGCTCATGGCAGTCGGGGTCGGGTTCTGGCGGGAACCGGCCATTGAAGCAGGCACAGGCCTCGCGCGCTACATGCGTGGTGCATCGACAGCAACACCGCCCGCACTGGGCGCTTCAACCCCGGGGGAGCCGATCACTGTACCCGAAGCGACGATCGCCGCACCCACCTTGCCGCTGGGGCTGGCGGAAACCGGCGAACACGAGGTTGCAGATACCTTCGTGCGGCGTGCATTTCGCGCGCAATCTGGGCTGGCGATCTCCTACGTCGTCGACTGCAGCGCGAACAGCTACGTTGCACCCGCGGAGCGTGCCGGCATGAGCGAGGTCGTGGGCCTCGATGGCCTGCCGGTATACGTGTTCTACGGTCAGAGCCACGGGCAGGTCGTCGCGCTGTACTGGGTACAGGCCGGAACGCTGCATGAAGTGCTCGTCCTCGAAGAAGCTGTGCGCCCCGTCTCTCTCGATAACGCGCTGCTTCTGGTCGAAGCGTTTGTTGCTGAAGCGGTAGGTTCTCCCGTGGCGTGCGGCGGATAGTCACCGGAGAGGGAGGGCAGCCCAGTTTGAAACGCTACAACAGGCCGCCACAGGACACGCAAGTGAACCGCCGAACGTTCTTCCGCGCCGGCCTGACAACCGCGCTCGGGCTCATCGCCGCAGGGCTGCCTGGCGCAGCCAGGAACCGCGCCCAGGCGCTGGATAACTGCTACTGGCAAACGCAGATCGGCCCAAGCTGCATTGGTGGCCGGTGGAAGGCCTATCGCTGCTCCATCTGCTGCCAGCCGTGCGAAGTCGTTTATTGCCAATGGCAAGACCTCGGACCATGCTGAGGCCTGTGCCCAGCGCAACACGCATACTCCGCTGGACGATCGGCGGGTCGTCCAGGCTGGGTCGGGCGCGGCAGCAATGCCACGCCCGGCCTCTCTTTTCTTCGCTCGCACACTGTCGCGCCCCAGCGGCACGGCAATGAGCGGGAAGGATCGGCGCGCCATCGAGGTCGTGCATCCCCCCACCGCCCGGCCAAAGCGGCGCGCCGGCCAACCCTTACACGGGCGAGTTCCAGCTACCTGCCAATGTCGTCGGTGTCAGACGCGTTTGCCGCTACGCCTTCACTGCTTCCGCCACCATGGCTCCGCGCGCAGGCGGCGCCTGACCGTTACTTTCGGTCAGGCTGGGTAGCGACACGACGTAGGCGGTTGCGACGTCGTCCAGCGCGAGGATCTCCAGCAGCGCGGCCTGGGGAATGGCGTCATCGACGTTCAGCACCATGATCGCCTCCCCACCACGATGGTGCCGGCCAACCTGCATCCCGGCGATGTTCACCTCATACCGCCCCAGGATCGTGCCCACCCGCCCGATCAGCCCTGGCTTGTCGCGATGGTGGGTAATCAGCACGTCACCAGCCAGTGGGCTATCCAACGAATAGCGGTCGACTTCGACAATACCGGCAATGCCATGCTCCCAGCGCACCGTTACCTGGTGATGGCTCTCCGCGCTGGTTTCGAAGATTGCCTCAACCGCGCTGGTCCGTTCCGCCGGGCGCTCAGCATGGACGACCCGCAGCCCCAGCCCCGCCTCGGCGGCAATCAGGCGCGCGTTCACCGGCGTCACCCGCAGGTTGCTCCAATGGCGTAACGCCTCGGCCAGGCCGGAGACGAAGATGTGCTCGGTGACATCCCCCGGCAGTGCCCCGCGCACTGTCAGGCTCAGCTCCTGCGGCAAACCCGGCTCCAGCACACCGAGCAAGCGCCCGGCAGCTCCGGCAACCCGCGTCAGGCGCTCCAACTCTCCGGCGGCCAGCGTCGCCGCCGGCAGGTTCACCGCATTCGGCGTCGATTCTCCACGCAACGCCGCCAGTGTCGTGCGGGCGATCACATCACCGACCGCCGCCAGCGCCTCGACGCTGCTGCCGCCGATATGCGGGGTCAACACCACGTTCGGGCGCCCAAAGAGCGGGCTGGAAGACACCGGCTCGTGCGGGAAGACATCGACCCCTGCGGCGGCCACCCGGCCACTGTCGAGGGCTGCCGCCAGCGCCGCCTCGTCGACCACGTCGCCACGAGCGGCGTTGATCACGATCACCCCCGGCTTCACCAGCGGGAATGTCTCGGCCCCCAGCATGCCGCGTGTTTCCGCCGTGCTCGGCACATGAAAGGTCAGCACATCGCTGATCGCGAGCAGGGTCTCGTAGGGGACCGGCTCGACGCCCAGTTCAGCAAAGCGCTCATGCGGGATGTACGGGTCGTAGGCGATCACCCGCATACCAAAGGCCAGCAGCCGGGTTGCCACCACGCTGCCGACCCGCCCCAGGCCGACAATCCCGACTGTACGGCCATTGAGGTCGAATGGCCGGTACCGCTTGCGCTCCCAGCGGCCCGCATGCAGCGTGGCGTTCGCATCGATCAGCTGGCGCGAAATAGCCAGCAACAAGGCGACGGTATGCTCCCCAGCGGAAATCGCGTTGGCTCCGGGTGCATTCAGCACGAGCACCCCGGCGCGGGTGGCGGCATCCACGTCGATGTTGTCGACCCCGACGCCAGCGCGCGCGACCACCTTCAACTTCGGCGCCGCCGCGAAGACTGCCGCATCCACCACCGTCTCGCTGCGCACGACGAGGGCGTCGGCATCGGCCACGGCGGCATGCAACGCCGCTACATCCGTCCCAGGTACGTCGATCAGCTCGGCTGCCGCTGCCAGCATCTGGCGGGCGTTGCTATCGATCTGGTCGGATATGACGATACGGGGGACCGGCGAGGGCAGCGAGCGCTGATATTCGTTGAGAATACGCGCTGCGGCTTCGGCCAGGTCGGCAACCGGGTGGTCAATGCCCTTGGGACGGACCGTCAGGCCGCCGGGCACGAAGTAGCAGATCACGCCAATGGCAGCATAGGCGCGTGCGTGGCGCACGCTATCTTCCACCGCGTGGGTCACCCCGAGCTCCCGTGCCACCGCCACCTTGTCGTCCGCGAAGATCACCTCGCACAGGTCGAGCCCGTGCCGGCGCAACCATGCCTCCGTCACCGCGCGCGATGATGGCGGGCGGGCTGTGACGATGCGCACGTTCTCCGCGCCGAGCCGCGCAACAACGCGGCGCAGCGCATCGCGCGCAAGGGGGTTCACGCTCAAGCGCGTCGCCGGGCCACCCGGGCCATAGACCCAGTCGCGCACCTCCATCGACACCGCCAGCCCAGCGGAATCGACAAACGCGGTATCAGGCAGGATCAGGTTGAAATGGTCGTTGGCAGCGCGCGCGAGTGAGGCGGGGTGTTCGGTGAGGACGCCATCGAGGTCGAACGCGACAATCATTGGTCGAGTGGCTGGAGACGCCTGCATGGTTGTGATCCTGTTCTCAGCCCGGCGACGGCCGGGGTCGTGCGACGTAACGGTCGGGTCGGCAATGCGCAGCCGCCAGCGGCGGCCGCGCTCGGACTGATGGAATCCGAACTCACGCCGTCGTAGCTGCCCAACCCGAACTGCGTCCAACGCACGGACACCGGAGCGAGCGCATGCCCGCCAGGCGAGCATCCCCAGGGCATGGAACCAGGCCCTTCCCAGCATGTCCGGCCCGCCAGCCGGACCAGTACGCCATCGTTGTGCAACAGTGCCACGGCCCGCACGATTCCAGTGCGAGAAGCGCATATCCTACACATTACGCTGGCGCAATGTGAACGCGCGCTGGAGAACCGTGACTGTCGTGGTCAGGGTCATCCGGTGAGGAGGCCGCTGCACAATGCCACAGGCACTGGAACAGCCACGCATCGTGGCGCTGGAGCTACAGACACACATCCTGCCGGAGCTGTGCGCGTTCTACGCCGAGACGCTCAAACTCCCCACCACCAGCCACGACCATGAAGCATGTGTGGTCCAGGCCGGTGGCACGCGCATCACCTTCCGGGCAACGAGCGATGGATCGCAGCCCTACTATCACGTCGCCTTCAACATCCCGGAGAACAAGCTGGCAGCGGCCAAGGCGTGGCTGGAGCAACGCGTCAGCCTGCTGCGCCACGCCGAAACCGGCGACGACGTGGTCTTCTTCGAGGCCTGGAACGCGCACGCGCTCTTCTTCTACGACCCAGCCGGCAGCCTGCTGGAGCTGATCGCCCGGCACACGCTGGCGAACGCAACCACCGGCCCGTTCACCAGCGCCGACATCCTCTACGTCAGCGAAATCGCCCTGCGCGGGCCAAGCCAGGAACAGACCGCCGCCCGCCTGCGCGAGACGTTCGGCCTGACACACTATCAGGGCCAGCTCTCGTTCCTCGGCGACGAACGCGGCTTGCTGATCGCCAGCCCACCTGACCGCCTCTGGATCCCAGAGTTCAAGAAACGCGGCGGCACGTTCCCCACCCAGGTAACGCTCGCCGGCCACGGCACAGCCAGCCTAGCCTTCCCGGACGCACCGTTCGTGGTGACGAGTGACTAGCCACTAGCTACTAGTTACTAGTTACTAGTTACTAGTCACCCGTCACGCTATTCCTTCGAGGATCTCCTCGGCGTAGGCGAAGGTGATCGGCAGGCCGCCAGTGTGGACGAAGATGACCGTTTCGTCGCGGCCGATTTCGCCGGCGCGGACGGCGTGGACTAATGCTGAGAGCGCCTTGCCGGTATACACCGGGTCAACGATCAACCCCTCGGTGCGGCCGGCCAGCGCCAGCGCTTCCAGTCCGGCAGCGCTGGGAACGCCATAGCGTTCCCCGATGAACGCATCGGTGACATCGGCATCCCCTGGCTCTAGCAGCTCCGCTAGCCCCAGCAATGCAGCCGCGCCGTTGGCGGCAGCGCACATGTAGGCCTCGACCGTCGCGGCCGGGTTGTCGATGCTGATGGCATGCACTCGCCAGGGGGCGCCCAGCAGCTTCCCGCCCAGCGCCAGCCCAGCCGACGAGGTGCCGGAGGCCAGGAAGATGTGCTGGGCAGAGACACCGAGGGCATCCAACTGCTCCAGCAGTTCCACCGACGCCAGCAGATAGCCGCAGGCGCCGGCTGCCTTCGACACCGGGTCGTTCGGCACGTCGTAGACGACCCGCCCCTGCGCGCGCAGATCGCCCAGCACACGCGCGAAGGTGGCCTGGAGGTCGTCGGGCGCGGCGCTGGGTGCATTGATGATGTGCGCCCCGACAATGTGGTCGAGCAGCAGGTTGCCGTTGACCGGCTCGTCCTTGCGGCTGGGGATCTTCACGATGTAGGCATCCAGCCCGAATCGCGCCGCCAGCGAAGAGTGCAGCCGGGCGTGGTTCGACTGCGCCACGTTCATCACCACCAGGCTATCCGCCCCCTTGGCGCGGATATCGCCCATGCGGAACTCCATGTGCCGCACCTTATTGCCGCCCAGGGCAAAGCCGGTGAGGTCGTCGCGCTTGATCAGAATACGCGGTGCATCCGGCCCCAGCGCCGCCCGCAGGCGTGGCGCTTCCTCCAATGGGGTCGGCAGGTGGGCAATCCGCACCCGCGGCAGCGCCCCAATGAGGTCAACCAGTTCCTGACGCCCGTAGACCCGCGCGCCGGTCGTCTGCGCCATCTGCTCCCCTCCTCATCAATGTACCGGACCATGCGCCGGATCATAGCACCAGCGTGTGGCGGCGCTCGCACGCGTGGGCAGGGAACCGGCTACGGCTCCTGATCGGTAAAGAGGTTCACCCGCACCGGCCGGATGATCAGCGTCACCATATCTGCATCCGGCATACTGGCGATCCAGGCATCCCCGCGTTCCTGCCCGATGTAGCGGTGGGAGAGCGCGCGCAGTTCCTCCAGCCCGCCGGCTGCGTCTTCATCCACTGTGGCAACCCCGCGGATCTCGACAAAGGTGTACGGGTCAGCGGGCCGCTCAACCACGACCGAGACGCGGCCATCGCGCCGGATGTTGCGCGCCTTTTGGGCGTTGCGCCCACAGGACATGCGCAGCGTATCGCCATCACGCCGGAACCAGATCACCGTGTTCTGCGGCGCACCGTCCGGCAGCGTCGTCGCCAAGCGCGCAAACGTCCCCGGCGTATCGAGCAAGTCACGAATAGGGTCGGGGAAGGTGAACATCGAACCTCCTGTAGCGATGCTTCGAGACCAGGACGGCACAGCGTCCAATCAAACCGACCGGATGCTCGTCGGGCTATTGCTGCAATTCGATACCACAGCAGATCGCCGGAGCAGCAGTGTCTCATCGCCAACGACGTGTACGGCATTGCACAGCGTCCCAACAGCCGCCGCTCAGTCGCTGGAGGCGTTCTTGCCGATGAACTCGCTGGCGGATTCGGGGTGGAAGATGATCGTGACGGTCGGCGTGCCGGCGATGCTGGCGATGTAGGCATCGGCACGTTCGGCCAGGTAGCGGCGCGACTGGGCCACTGCTTCTTCCCAGCCGATACTGGCGTCCTCGTCAACTTCGGCGCGACCACGGAACTGCACGAAGCGGTACGGGTCCGTTGGGTGTTCGACGACGATGGCCACACGTGGGTCGCGGCGGATGTTGCGCGCTTTCACGGCATCCGGCGCGCAAGTCATCCGCAACGTGTTGCCGACGCGCCGGAACCAGATGACCGTGTTCTGCGGGGAGCCGTCGCGCATCAGCGTGGCAATGCGCGCGAACGTTCCCGGCATATCGAGCAGGCGGATGTGGTCTGCGCTGAACTCCATTGCTGTCCTGACCTTTCATGGTGACAGGGGTCGACTTACCAGTCGTCGGTACCGCGCCGGATGCCCAGTCCCTGGAAGTCCGGCTCCCAGGCGATTGTGCGCTCGCTGGCGTCGGGGAAGCGGCCGGCGGCAGCGCGGTCCAACAGCCGCACCTCTGCCTCGATGGCAGCCAGGCGTTCCGGTGGAGCGATGCGCGACAGGCTGAGGAACATCGCCCGCAAGCGCCGCATCACCTGCACCGAATCCTGACCGTACTGCGCGATCTCCCAGGCGCCGAGGCGCAGGTAGTCGTCCCAGGTCCAGCGGGGGATGATGACCCGTGGGCGCGCGCTGGCGTCGCTCAGGGGATTGTTGTTGAGGTCGCGCTGCACCAGCATGTGGAGTAAGTCGGAGATACGGTCGAGCGCCTGGACCGCCATCGTGGGGTCGTTGACCGCAGACGAAAGCCCCTTGATCGCCACATCGACGAGGATGCGGATGGCGTAGGCGGGGTCCTGCTCGATGGTGCGTTCTGTGCCGAGCACGATCAGCCGCCGAACTTGGACCGCCTTCGGTGCGTGGCCGGCATAGACCTCGATCAGGGTTGCCCCGGCGCGCGCATACTCGCCCACGGCGAAGCGCACGACAACAATGCCATGCAACCGCTCGGCCAGAGCAACCAGCCCGGCTTCGTTGATGCCGTTGATATAGCGGCCATCACCGGGGTTGCGCAGGGTGAAGACCGGCTCACCGAGTGGCAGTGCGTCACTGGCCTGAGGTGGGGCCACGCTGGGGGTATACGGACGTGGGTAAAGGCGGGAGATGACATCCCTCCCACGCCGCGCCACTGCCTCGGCCATCGAAGCCGGCCGGATGCCGGTAGAGAAGTGGCTGACGAACCAGAGGAAGAACAGGAACCCCAGGAACACGAGTATGCCGGCGACGTTGATCGACAGCCCCGGCTGGTACGAGCTGTTGATCTCCCCCAGCACGGTGAAGACATAGGCCGCGCTGAAAAAGAAGAAGCTCAGCGCCAGCTTGATCGGGGAACGGCGGTACCAGATGGAGAGAATGCGCGGAGAGAGCTGCGTGCCGGCGAACTGCGGCACCAGCAGCACGATCGTGATGACAAAGCCGATGAACGTGACGATGCCGCTGAACATCGCCGCCAGCAGCGTCGTCGCATAGCTGGGGTCGTAGACCATCTCCAGCACGGTGTTGCGCTTGTCGACCTCCACAGCTACGTGCGCAAAGAAATACCCACCGATCGTGAACAGCATCGGCAGGACCCAGAGATTGATCGCCAAGTACTCACGTAGCCGGTAATGGAGGATCCAGCGCATGGCCGCCTCAGCTGGCTTGGGCTGGGGCGAGCGGGCGCTGCGCCATGCCGGCGGGGGTGAGCCGAATGCCCAGGCGCCGGCATTTCACGATGCCGTACAAGCCAATTGCGGTGAACCCCACGAGGCAGGCCAGGTACAGCCAGGCGCCGAGCCCACTCCAGTGCAGTTCAGCGTTGAAACGCGCAACAGCGACCAGATGCAGCACGCCGAGCAGCGCAAAGGCCGGCGGGCCAGGGGCAATGCGCACCCAGTCGTTCTCCCAGCAGATGTGCAGGACAACCGTTCCGATACCGACGAGCCACGCGCCCACCGCCTGGCCAGTGAGCGGCGTCAGTGCCCAGGGCCAAACGCCATCGGCCCAGCCCGGCGCAATGAAAAGTGCCAAACCAAGTGGGACCATGCCGAGCGAGATCAGCAGCAGCAGGGCGCGCTCCCACGTTGCCAGTGGTGCGATGCGGGGTGGATCGGCTCCCATTGCACGACCCATCCAGATCACAATGCCGAAGATGACGAACGGGGCGACAATGTACGTGGCAATCCAGATCACGCCAGGCACACTGCTGGTGTGAAACTTGTCCAGGTGGTTGAACGTCGCCACCAACGTCAGCACGGAAAACACCCCGACCCCGTGGAACGCGATGCGCAGGTCAGCCCAGTAGCGCCGGAACGACCCGAGCAACGACAACGGGATGCTCGCCCAGTACGACGCCCCCAGGAATGCCGCAGTCATCGGCGACCCGATCGTCCAGGCGAACAAGTCCTCAGTTCGCCGCGGAAAGATGTAGAGGACAACACCGACGAGAGAGACAAGACCAACGACAACCCACAACCAGTACCGTACCCAGACGTTGGCAACCTTGAGTGACGCCCCGGCAGCAGCCATCTCGGTCGGACCTCTTCCCAGTGCAGAATGTGGTGGACCAGTGGAACACGCGCGTTGAGCGCATTCTCGCATGAGGCGAACGGAATAGAGCGTCAGGTTGCCCCACACAGGCTTGCAGACAATCGCGCGGCAAGCCGACCTACGCCGCAATCACGATGGGCTGGGCAGCGCAAGGCACAGCGCCAGGCGCTTGCGGGATAGGCGCGAACACCGCCAACCGCCTGCGGCAGGCCACGGAGAAGACACCGTGGCCGGTTCGGCTTACTCCGCCGTCAGGAACTCGCGCACCAAGGCGGCAAAGGCATCCGGCGTCTCACGGTGCGGCAAGTGACCGACGTTTGGCAGCACCTCCAGGCGGGCGTGGGCAATACCTCGTGCCAGCTCTTCCCCAGCCGCCAGCGGCACTGCGGCATCGGCGTCGCCATGGACAACCAGCGTTGGCTGCAGGATCTCCTCCAGCCGCGAGCGGACATCGTGCGTTTCGGTAATCGCGGCTGACTGGCGCGCGTAGCCAGCGAAGGTCATGTTGTTCTGTGCCGTTTCGGCAGCCATCTCTTCCAGGCGCTCCGGGTGCGCCTCGAAGAAGCCAGGAGCGACCGTCTGGGGCAGGCGTCTGCGGGCGCGTTCCAGGGTATCCGGCGCCCAGTCCGCCTCGACCGGCGCGGCAATGCCACTGGGCACCGCGGCCGCCGTGCCGACCAGAATCAGCCGATCGACTAGCAGCGGGTAGTTCAGCGTCAGATGGAGCGCGATGAACCCTCCCATCGAGCTCCCAGCGACGCTCGCGCGCTCGATGCCCAATGCCCGCAGGAACGCCGCGCAATCGTCTGCCATATCCGCGATGGAGTAACCGGCACGCTCCTCGACATTCTCCCCGGCGTCGCGGTTGTCGATGGCAATGCAGCGGAACGTGTCAGACAAACGCGCCATCGCCGCCGCCCAGCTCCCCTTGGGCGACCCCAACCCAGCGATCAGCAGCAGCACCGGCCCACTGCCCTGCTCCCAGTAATGCACCTGCCGCCCTGAGGCGAGCTCGACGACCGACATGCTGTCCTCCTCGCGCTGCTCGGCTTCTCTCGCGAAGAGTATAGGCCCAACCCGCGCACCATCGTGCAGACTGCGCCTGGCAGCGGAGGAAGCACATGCAGGCACACGGTCGGGGGACGTAGCCGGATGCGGACGACGCACCAGCACGACCGGCTCGACGCCACCCCCTGTTACCTGTTGCCTGTGACCTGTTGCCGCGCAACAACTGGTGGCCAGAGCAGCAGGCTGCTGGCAGCGCTGAAGAGGAACAGTCCGAGCCCAAGCGCTGCGAACCCACCAAGCACGAGCAGGCCGCCACCGGCGAAGCTTCCCAAGGCAGCGCCCGCCGCGAAGAAGACAGCGTTGAGTGACATCGTGCTTGCCTGCCCGGCTGGCGTCTCTGCCGACATCAGGGTGACAAGCATCACCCAGCCAACGCCGCTGCAACCGGCCGCCAGCACGAGCGCGAGGGCGATTTGCACCCCATTGGGCGGCAGCAGGAACGCCAACGCCAGCAACGTGCCCATCGCGAGGGTGCTTACCCCGTACAGCACCCGCAGGCTGAGCCCTCCCAATTGCATACCTGCCAGCTTCGTGCCGGCGAAGTAACCCGCCCCGCCGAGCATGTAGGCCCAGCCGATCTCACGCACGCCCAGGCCCAGCGTGTCGTCCAGAAACGCGCCGAGGTAGGTCAGCAGGCACACCCAACTGGTCGCGCGCAACGCGGATGCAGTGAAGATCCAGAGCATCGGTCGGGCTGCGAGGAGCGGTTGGTAGGCAGCGAAGAAGGTCGCAGTCGAAAAGCGCTCGTGTGTGCGCGCCCCGTCGTCGAAGACAAAGCGGTAGAGCAGGGCCAGCACCGCGAGGCTCACGCCAGCGACTGCTATGTAGGCAACGCGCCACGAACTGACCGACGCCAGCAGCGCCAAGAGTGGCACCCCGGCAATCGGCGCGGAAGCCGTGCCGGCTGTGACCCAGCTCAGCGCACGGCGACGATCGTCGCCGGCATAGAGCGTGCTGGTAAGTGCAAGGGTGTTGCCAACGATGAAACCTGCGCTAAACGCGCTAAACAGGCGCCCGAGAAGGAACCAGCCATACGAAGGCGCCAGCGCGGTCCCGAACGTGCTGACCGCCAGCAACGCCATGCCGTAGGCGATCATCCGGCGCTTGCCGTAGTGGTCGGCCAGCGGCCCAGTGAACAGGCTGACCACCGCGCTGACGATGAACACAGCCGTACTGATCTGGCCGAGCACCGGCACACTCGTGTCGAGGTCAGCGGCAAGCTGCGGGAGAAACGCGCCGAGTGATGCTCCGTTCGATGTCGTGACGAACACAGTGAGCGCCAGCGTGCCGACGATGAACCAGGAACGTCGCCCAACGTTGCCGTCTGGCAGAGGGTGCAATGCACTCGACATCATGACGTAGCTTCCGTATCCACTCTCGGCGCAAGCACAGAGCAATGGGGAGCGTCCAGGCAGGGGGGCGCCTGGCCGCAAGCAACAGGCATGTACGGCGGTCAGGGCGCTAGAAGCCCAGCGGAGGCTACCCCGACCCGCTGCAGGCGCTCGCTGGGGCCAGGCTGGGCGGCTGCTGGCACCCGCACTGGTCGCCACAGCCGCAGCCGGGCTGGTGGGCAGCGTAGTCGATAACACCCCCGCGCCGGTCGAACTCGACCGCACAGCAGGCCAGCAACATGTCACGCATCTGCCGCCGTCCGCGCTGCACCCGGCTTTTCATGCCGGAGTGCGACAGGCCAAGCCGTTCGGCAGCAGCTTGCTGGGTCAGCCCAGCGAGCTCGGTCAGCTCCAGCGCCGTTCGATAGGTCGCCGGCAGCTGCTCGAGCAGCGGGGTGACGCAACGGGCCAGCTCCGCCTCTGGCGACTCTTCAGCCGTGTCCGGCTCCTGCTCGATGTCCAGCACGGAGTCTTCGGCGGGCTGCTCGCGCTGGCGGTGGGTGGCGCGGTAGTAGTCGGCGATGGCGTTGCGGGCGATCTGGTAGACCCATGCCTGCAGGCGTTCGGCATCGTCCAACGTGCTGATACGCGCGTGGATGCGCACGAAGATCTCCTGCACGACATCGTCGACATCGGCGGGGTTGGCAATACGCCGGGCAACGAAGGCACGCAACTGCTGGTGCAGCTCGACCCAGATGCGTTCACTGCTGACAATCATCGACAGATCCACTAACCGGCATGGAACCGGGAGCACGCGCGACGAACCATCCGCCGGCTGCTCCCCGTTCCGCGCATGATACGACCTGGTGGGGGACGACTGGTGACAAGCGACCTGATGTGCGTTCGGTTGCGCCGCTCTGGCGACCCGCTTGCAGCCTGTCACCTGCGCATGCTCTAGCGACAGCCGCAACCACCTGCGGCACGCTGGCCTGTCGCCAGAGCATCGGCCGGCGCCGGCCCGCAGCACGACGCCTTGGCAGCCGGAGCGCAACAGCTCGCCTGTTCCTCCGCCGAGCAACACGCTGCGGCAACAGCCGCTGCCGTCTCGCCCTGCGTAGCGCCAGCGCCGACCTCCGCGACGCTCGTCTTCTGGTCCAGCATTTCCATCTCCTTCTCTGCATATCACCGGCACACGCGCCGGCTCTATCTATGGAGACGTGCGTTGGCAGAAAAGGACGCAGCCGCCAGCCAGCGCCCTGCGTGGGTGCGATGTAGTCAAGGTCATCCCAGATGGGATGCACGATGTGTTCGCCCGGATGTCCTCGCGCTAGCGCACCACGCCATCGCCACGGCGCTCGCCGCTGCGGGGGTCGAAGGCGTCACGCAGCGCATCGCCGGTGAGGTTGAGGGCGAGGACAACGAGGAAGAGCGCCACACCCGGCGGCACGGCAATCCACCAGGCACGGGCGATCAGGCGTTGGCCATCGCGCAGCATCTGGCCCCAACTGGGTTGGTTGGGATCACCGCTCGCACCGAGGAAGGCCAGCGAGGCTTCAGCGAGGATGGCGTAGGCGGCGATGAACGCGCACTGCACGATCAGTGGGGAGAGCGCGTTGCGCAGCACATAGCGCCACAGCAGCAGGGTATCCGGCAGGCCAATGGCCCGCGCCCCTTCGACATACGGCAGCCCCTGGATCGCCAGGGTCGCGCCACGCATCAGGCGGGCGACCACCGGGGTATAGCCCAGCACCAGCGCGATGATGATGCTGGTCGTGTTTGCCCCCAGGCTGGTCACCACCGCGATCGCCAGCAGGATGCTGGGGAAGGCGAGCAGGCCATCCATCAGGCGCATCAGCAGGCCATCCAGCTTGCGGTAGTAGCCGGCCACCACCCCCAGCAGTGACCCCAGCCCGGCACACAGCACAGTCACGCTGGCGCCGACCAGCAGCGACACCCGGCCACCGTAGAGCACCCGGCTGAAGACATCGCGCCCCAGGTCGTCGGTGCCGAACCAGTGGTCACGCGAAGGAGCCAGCAGCCGCTGTGGTGGGTCGATCAGCGTTGGGTCGTCGGGGGCGATCAGCGGCGCAAGCAGCGCGGCGAGGAGCAAGGCGCCGAGCAGCGCCAAGCCCAACAGCGCCGTGGGGGAGTGCAGCAGCAGCTCCGGCCAGGCGCGGCGGCGGTCCGGCACGTGCTCGGCGCGCCAGCCGCGTGGGCGGGAACGCAGCTGCGGCTGGTCCGACGCACCAGCTCTACCGGCGGTCATCGCGCAGCCGTGGGTCGAAGACAACGTACAGCAGGTCGACCAGCAGGTTCGCCAGCAGGTAGAAGGCCGCCGCGGCCATCACCACCCCCTGCACCACCGGGAAGTCGCGGCGGGCGATGCTATGCACCGCCAGTTGCCCCATGCCCGGCAGGCTGAAGACCGTCTCAACCACGACAGCTCCACCCAGCAGGTCGCCCAGGGTGTAGCCGAGGATCGTAATCGTCGGTAGCAGGGCATTGCGCAATGCGTGGCGACGGGCAACTGTGCCCGGCGGCAACCCTTTCGCAACAGCCGTGCGGATGTAGTCCTCATGCAGCACGTCCAGCATCGCGGCGCGGATCAGGCGGGCAGGGGCGCCGGCGATGGAGATACCCAAGGCCAGCGCCGGCAAGAGCATCGAGCGCAGGTGCTGCACGGGGTCGTCGCCAAACGCAACGTATCCGCCGGAGGGCAACCAGCGTAAGGTAACGGCGAAGAGCAGGATCAGCAAGATGCTCAGGAAGAAGTCGGCGATGGCCATGCCGGCGGTCGCCAACAACATCAGCAGCCGGTCGATAAGGGAGTTCTGATGCAGCGCGGCGAAGATGCCGGCCGGAACCCCGAGCGCCACGGCGATCAGCAGGCCGTAGAGGGTGAGCTGCAACGTCGGCGCCATCCGCTCGGCCAGCGCCTGGGTCACCGGCCGGTTGAGGAAGATCGAATCCCCCAGGTCGAGCCGCAGCACATTGAAGAGCCAGCGCGGGTATTGGGCGAGCAGCGGTTCGTCCAGCCCCAGCCGCTCGCGCAAGCGGTCGATCTGCTCCGGCGTCGCTTCCGGCCCGAGCATGACAGCCGCCGGATCGCCCGGCGTCATGTGGATCAGGAGAAACGTCATCGTGCCGACAACCAGCGCCACTGGGACCAGCAGCGCCAGTCGTCGGACGATGAGGGCGATCATCTCTCCAACCAGGCGTTCGAGAAGTCGGGCTGCATCTCGGTCGGGCCGATGCCTTGCAGCGCCTGGGCGCGTGCCAGCACC
>QEUZ01000139.1 GCA_003577355.1 Chloroflexota bacterium
TGCCACTATCGACCACTGCTTGAGCGACAGTCTCGGCGTGCGCCCCGCCGCCGTCGTTGAAGCAGGTGACGCCGGCCTTCAGCAGGGTCGCACAGGTGTAGAGTGCGCTGAGGTAGGCCTGTTCCGCGCTGAGGTGTGCGCCGAAGGGGGTGGCAAGCACCCGCAATAGCGCTGGGATGTCGCCCCCCAGGGTGAAGGCATTGTTCTGGCGGACTGCTGGCCACGTGCCGGCTGCCGATGGTGGGCTGCCGCCGAGCAGGCCGAGGATGGGGTGGTTGTGTGCGTCGATCAGCCCGGGAAGCACCAGGCCGCCCCGCGCATCAATGCGCTCGCCGCTGTGGCTGGCCAGCACCTCGGCGCTCGGGCCGACCGCGACGATCGTCTTGCCGGAGAGCGCCACCGCTCCATCCGCTAGCACCCGGCGCTGTGGGTCGAGGGTCACGACGTACCCGTTGGTAATGATGCGTTCCGCCACAGGCGCCCCCTCACGTTCTCAGCTGGTCCGCAGTCGCGATGATACTTGGAGGGAGCGCTTACTCCAGCAGCTGCCGCTCAAACGCCCAGGCGGCCGCTGCGGTGCGGCTGGAAACACCCAGCTTGCCGTAGATCGACTGCAGGTGTCCGGCGACGGTGCGCCGCGAGATATGCAGCTGGGCGGCGACATCGGCGTCGGTCAGCCCGCGCGCGACGAGCCGCAGGACATCCAGCTCACGGGGGGACAAGTCATGCGCAGAGGCGCTGGGCGCGGCAGTAGCCGGTGCAGCTGCCTGCTGCGTTGAGATGCGCGCCAGCAGGGGTTGTGCGCCGAGCGCCCGCGCGAGTGTCGCTGCCCGCTCGGTATACGCAGCGGCTTCGTCCGGCTGTTGCTGAGTGAGCTCGGCCAGTTCGAGCAGCGTCAGGGCCTGCTCGTATGGCGCGGAGCAGGCATCGGCCAGTTCCAGTGCGTCGTGGAGAGCCGTGGCGGCGGCAGAGTGTCGCCCCTGCAAGCGGGCGATTCGTCCGACGGCACGAGCTGCCGTGAGCAGCGCCAGTGGCTGACGTGGGTGACGCGCGAGGTCGCAGGCCTGCTGCGCCAGGTGTGCTGCCTGCCCCAGGTCACCGCGCAGCTCGGCGTGGCGCGCGCGTAGTGTGGCTGCTTCGC
This sequence comes from Chloroflexota bacterium, assembly GCA_003577355.1. Classification (GTDB taxonomy): domain Bacteria; phylum Chloroflexota; class Chloroflexia; order Thermomicrobiales; family CFX8; genus CFX8. Next base: position 1,142 of record QEUZ01000139.1, read on the forward strand.
TGCGGTTGAGCACCCGCGCTGCGGCGTCTAGCCAGCGGTCGTGGGCGTCGATCCAGGCCAGCGCGACATCGGGGCGGCCCTCGTCGAGTGCCAGCTCAGCGGCACAGCGTTGCAGCGCCAGCGAGCGCACGAAGAAGGGGGTGCCGAACGAGGTTTCTGGGCCATTCGGGAACGCCTGCTGGATGTCGTCCCAGGCGGCGGAATGCTCTCCCCGCGCGCGCGCGATCTCAGCAAGGGCGGCCAGGGCGTCGATGCGCAGGTAGGCATCACCAACATAGGCGAGCGCTGCCCGGCGCGCTTCCTCCCAGTGCCCGGCCAGGAGCAACGGTGGGTAGAGTGGGAACAGCGGCTCATCACCGTCCCGCGCGGTGAACCCGCCTGTCTGCAACCAGACGCGCCCGTACTCCGCCACTAGCCGCGCAATGCGCTCGGTGTTATACGGCTGGAAGGGAAGCGCGTCTTCCAGCAGCTCCCACTTGATTGCTGCAGCAGTCATGAAATGGTAGGCGAGGCGGTCGAACTGCTGCCGGGCGGCGGCAAACGTCGCGCGCGCTTTCTCCGGGCGGCCCAGGCCAGCCTGCGACAAGGCAACCCCCAGTAGCGCGTGCCCGCGTTCAATCCCATCATCTTCGGGGGAGGCCTCGGGTTGGGCCAGGCAGTCCTCGCCGATCGCCAGTGCGTCCTGGTAGCGGCCGTGGTGAGCCAGCCACTGGGCGAGCGCCCCCTGACTGCCGGCTACTCCCCGTCCGAGCTCCCGCACCCGCTGGCGTTCTTCCGCCGTCAATGCATGGTAGGCGGCGATTGCCTGGTCGATGTCGGCGCGGGTGTCCTCGGCCAGGAAACCGCGGATGCGGGCACGGTTCCAGCGGACGACCGCCGCGAGGGTGCGGTCGTCCATGCGGTCGGCAAGGTCGCGGGCGCGGTCGAGGTCGGCCAGTGCGCGGGCCGGGTTGGTGTAGCGGTAGGCCCCGGCCAGGTTGCAGAGCAGGCGTACCCGTTGGAACAGGGCCTGGTCGTCCCCTTCCAGCAGCTGCAATGCCTGTTCGTAGCGGTCTACCGCGTCCTGGATGGCATTGGCTCGCGAGGCGCGCTCGCCGGAACGGACCAGCCACTCGGCGGCGCGTGGGTCGCGGGCGCGCTGGAAGTGGTGGGCAGCGGCGTCCGGGTCCGGTTGTGGTTGCGCAGCGATGACCTCGCCGATGCGGCGGTGCCAGGCGTGGCGGCGCGGCAGGATCATGCTTTCGTAGATCGCTTCGCGCACGATGGCGTGGGGAAAGCGCAACGTTGCGGGTTGGGTTGATTCTGCCAGCAGCTGCGCCTGGAGGGCGCGTTCGACAACCGGAGCGAGGTCTTCGTCGCTGACCCCGGCTGCCTGCGCCCAGAGGTCCAGCGGCACGTCGCTGCCGATCACGGCCGCCACGTGCAGGAGCCTGCGCGCGTTGTCGTCCAGCCGGTCCACCCGGCTGTCGATCATCTGGCGCACCAAGTGAGGCACATGCGCCTGGGCCAGGTCGCCCAGTTCCCAGTGGTCGCCATGCCTGGTCAGCAACTGCTCGTGCTCCAGGGTGCGCAATATCTCCTCGGTGAAGAATGGGTTGCCTTCGGCGTTGGCCAGCAGGTGGTCGACCAAGCGCTCGCGTTCTGCCTGGGGCAGCGGGTAGCGCGCGTCGACCAGTTCGCCGATCGACTCACGGCCGAGCCGTCGCAGGGTCAAGCGTTGGGGGCGCGCCTCGCGCACCAGCATCGGCAGGGTGCGGTAGAGCGGGTCGCCGGAGGCGAGGTCGACATCACGATAGGTGACGACAAGCAGCGTAGGCGCGCTGGGGAGCGCCCGCGCGAGCACCCGCAACAGGTGCAGGCTATCCGCGTCGGCCCAGTGCTGGTCCTCCAGCACGAGCAGCAGGGGGCGTTGCGTTGCGAGCGCACCGAGGTAGCGCACCACGGCGGCGAACTGCGCCTCCTGCGAGGCTGGCGAAGGGTTGGCGCCGCCCTGCCCAAGCAGCTCGCCCGGCGCCGCAACGGCGGCGGTGCGCGGCGCGCCGCCAAGCAGCTCGCGCCAGGGGCCGTAGGCTGGGGTGACCGTCGAATCGTAACAGTGGCCGCGCAGCGTCAGCACACCCTGCTCCCAGGCATCGGCAGCCAGCGCATCGACCAGCGCCGTTTTGCCAATGCCGGCTTCGCCGGCCAGCAGCGCCAGCGAACCCCGACCAGCCATTGCGGTTGCCAGCGCAGACTGGAGCGCCGCGCGCTCGCTGGCGCGGCCATACAGCACTGGCGGGGCATCGAGCAGCATGCGTCAACCCAACGGACATACCAGGTACACCACGACGGACAACGCAGGCGACTATAGCACGCATACCCGGCGGGCAGATGCTAGCACAGAGGGCGGCGTGGGCCACCGGCGCTTGCCGGACGTGGTGGTTCCGTCCCAGGCAATCGTTTGCCCACCATACGGTGCTGTTCTCCGGCAGCGGATGCTGCCAGGGCGCAGCACGCACACGCCCCGCCGGTAGCCGCCTACCGCGCGGGGCGTGTACACGCCAAACCAGGCTGCTGACGCTATCCGGGGACAACACCAAGCTGGCGCATCATGCCCAGGTCGTCGTTTACCCCTTCGTGCAACACCACTTTGCCATCGCGCACGGTGAGCATGTGGATGCCGGCAACGCACACGTCGCGCCCGGTCGCTGGGATGCCGAAGAATTCGCCGGTGTGTGTGCCATACATGGTCGTGCGCGCGACGACGCGGTCGCCCTCGGCCACCATGTCCTCAATCGTCCAGCGCATGTTCGGGAAGGCGCCCTGGAACAGGTTGACGATGGCAATGTGCCCCTCCAGCCCGTGCTGCATGCCGGGCGGGTTGGTTGGGTCGTGAAACTCGGGGCTGAAGATCTCCGCCGCCACCTGGGCGCGCCGGGCCGCATCCGGCTCGCTCAGGTCGTCTTCAAAGATACGGCGGACAAGGCGCTTGTTTGCTTCGAGCGACATCGGTTCTGTCCCTTTCGCGCTGGTCGAATTCCCACGCACCGCGTATACTATAAAGGAAACCTTCCTATATACTAAGGAAGCCTTCATATCTTGTCAAGGGGGTCGCATGGATGCTCGCCCACCGGAACGCCGTCGCATTGGAGAGCTGCTCCGCAACCCAAACGCCGAACGCATGCGCCATGTTGAACGCGGGTTTGCGGCAGCCGGCCACGCCGACCTGCGCCCACCGCACTTTCCTATTCTCGAATACATCGACCGCGAACGTGGCTCACGGGTGAGCTACCTGGCGGCGCACGCCAACATCACCACCCAGGCGATGGGCGAGCTGGTGACCTATCTGGAAGCGCGCGGCTATGTCGAGCGGGCGCCGGACCCCGCCGATGGCCGCGCGAAGCTGGTGCGCCTGACGCCACGCGGCCACGACGCCTACACTATTGCCACCCGGCTGGTTAGCGAGCTGGAAGCGACCTGGGCCAGCTATATCGGTGAGGAGCGCATGCAGGCCCTCAAGCACCTGCTGGCCGACCTCTGGGATGAGATCGAACGCCGGCGCGAACCACACGCATAACCGGCACCCTCCATGCTAGACTGCCGCCATTCCCGCCGCGTCCGCCGAGGGGCAGGGACCTCCTCGGCCGATTGGTATGCCGCAGACGATCGCAACGCGCCGCTATCTGGAGGAGGGGCTGTAATGAAAGACTACCGTCGCTACAGCTACTGGCTGGAAACCGCCGGAGACCTGACCCCACGTCCCCCGCTGGATGGCTCGCTCGATGTCGATGTGGCGATCCTCGGGGCTGGGTTCACCGGCCTGTGGACGGCGTACCACCTGCTGGAGCGTGAGCCAAGCCTGAAGGTTGTTGTGCTGGAAGCGGAGATCGCCGGTTTCGGGGCCTCCGGCCGCAACGGCGGCTGGTGCTACTCCGGCTTCCCCTACCCGGCGAGCAAGCTCCTGGAAGAGTACGGCCGCGACACCGCCCGCGAGATTTGCCAGCAGATGTACGCCTCGGTCAACGATGTCGGGCGGGTGTGCGAGCTGGAAGGCATCGACGCGCACTACCTGAAGGCTGGGGTCACCGATGTCGCCCGCAACGACCACCAGATGCAGCACTACCGCGACTACTACGAGACCTATCGCACGCTCGGGCTGGAGGAACACTACCAACTGCTCGACCGCGACGGCGTCGACGAACGCCTGCGCGTGGCCCGCGCCGTGGGCGGGTTCCGCATGAAGGAATCGGCGACGATCCAGCCCGCGCTGCTGGCACGCGGCCTGGCCAATGCGGTCGAGCGCCACGGTGGGGTGATCTACGAGCAGACACGCGTGACCGATTACACCCCTGGCCCGCCGAAGCCGACTCTGCACACCGCACGCGGCAACGTGACGGCGCGAGCGGTCGTCCTGGCCGGTGAAGCCTACCTGGCGGCCCTGCCGAAGCTGCGCCGGGCGATTATGCCAATGACATCGCACATGGTGATCACCGAGCCGCTACCGGACGCGGTCTGGCAGGAGATCGGCTGGGAAGGGCGCGAGGTCGTCGGTGGCATGGGTGTGACGGCCGGCTACCTGAACAAGACGGTCGATGGCCGTATCGCCTTCGGCCCCTATCGCTCGGTTGTGCCCTACGGCTCGAAGATCACCGACAGCCTGAACTGGCAGGAAGACATCTTCGACCACGCCCGCCGTTCAACCATCGACTGGTTCCCAGCGGCACGCGGCACGCGCTTCACCCACGCCTGGGGCGGGGTCTTCGGTATCCCGCGTGACCGCTTCCCAACGATGTCGTTCGACAAGCGCACCGGCATCGCCACTGGGCGCGGCTACACCGGCTCGGGGGTATCGACGGCCAACCTTTCGGGGCGCATCCTGGCCGACCTGATCACCGAACGCGACACCGTGCTGACCCACTTGCCGATGACGACGCATGTCTCGCGCAACTGGGAGCCGGAGCCGCTCCGCTGGCTCGGCACAACACTGGTGCGCAAGAGCCTGCAACGCACCGAGCGCATCGCCGAGAAAACCGGCAAGTACCCAGACAAGCCCACCCTGGCGCAGCGTATCTGGCGCTCGTAGCGTGGCTGCAGGGCAGGTGCCCACATGTGCTTGGAAGGGAAGATGCGCACCGGATGAAGAACTATGCCCAGTACAGCTTCTGGCTGGAAACCGCCGGCGACCTGACCCCGCGCCCCCCACTGGATGGCTCGACGACGGTTGATGTCGCCATCCTCGGGGCGGGGCTGAGCGGCCTGTGGACCGCCTACCACTTGCTGAAACGCGACCCAAGCCTGAAGGTGGCGGTCGTCGAAGCGGAGATTGCCGGGTTCGGGGCCTCCGGCCGCAACGGAGGCTGGTGCTACTCTGGCTTCCCGCTCTCGCCCAAGCACCTGATCAAGGACTATGGGGTTGAAGCAGCACGCGCTGTATCACTGGCGATGTTCGACGCGGTCGATGATGTCGGCGCTGTCTGTGCAGCGGAAGGGATCGACGCCCACTACCGCAAGAGCGGCACGTTTGAGATTGCCCGCGCCGAGCATCACCTGCCGGTGATCCACGAGTATTACGAAGAGGTCGAAGCAATCGGCTTGGAAGACCACTACGAGCTGCTGGACGCCCGCCAGACCGCCGAACACCTGCGGGTGAACAAGGCGGTCGGCTCGTTCTTCATCAAAGAGGGTGCGACGGTGCAGCCTGCCCGCCTGACCCGTGGGTTGGCCGAGGCGGTCGAGCGGCGTGGTGGGGTGATATACGAGCAGACGCGGGTAACCGACGTGCGCCCCGGCCCAAACCCGGCGCTCGTGACCGAGCGCGGCGATGTGACGGCAAAGGTCGTCGTGCTGTGCGGCGAAGCCTATCTCTCACAATTGCCGGGGCGTTCCCGCCAGATCATGCCGGTCACCTCGCACATCGTCCTGACCGAGCCGCTGAAGGAGTCGACCTGGGAACAGATCGGCTGGAAGGAACGCCAGGTCATCGGCGCATACGGCACGACCGGCGGTTACCTCAACCACACCGCCGATGGGCGCATCGCCTTCGGCCCCTATCGCGGCGGCTACCCCTTCCGCTCGCGTATCAGCGATGCGATCAACCTGCGCGAGGAGATTTTCGAGCACGGCCGCCGTTCCGCGTTGGACTGGTTCCCGATGCTGCGCGGCGTGCGCTTCACCCACCGCTGGGGTGGTGTGCTCGGCGTCCCGCGCGACCGCATGCCGACGATGACCTACGACCGTCGCAGCGGCATCGCCATCGGCAGCGGTTACTCTGGCGAGGGAGTCGCAACGACTAACCTCACTGGCCGGGTCCTGACCGACCTGATCACCGAAACCGATTCCGACCTGACCCGCCTGCCGATGGCCAGCCACGCCCCACGCCCCTGGGAGCCGGAGCCGTTGCGCTGGATCGGGTTCAAGGCGGTGCGCTACAGCCTCGGCCGCGTCGAACGCAATGCCGAGAAGACCGGCAAGTACCCAGAGAAGCCAACGCTGGCGCAACGCCTGTGGCGCAGCTGACGGCGTTGTGCTTAGCCAGTGCTGCCGACGCGCAGGTGGATCTCGTTCTGCCAGGGGTCGTGGACGACGACCCGGCCCTCTACCGCGCTGTGCGGCACGCCGGCTGCATCCAGGCGCGCCAGGACCTCGTCGCGGGCAGCCTTGCTGGGAAGGGCGATAGTGAAGTGCTGCAGGCGCACGAAACCATCCGGGGCCGGGCCTTGGCCACGGCTATGCCAGATGTTCATGCCGATGTGGTGGTGATAGCCGCCAGCGGAAACAAACAGGGCAGAGGGCATCTCGGCCACGATATCGAAGCCGAGGATATCGTGGTAGAAGTGCGCGGCGGTCGGGATATCTCCCACTTGCAGGTGCATGTGGCCGATCTTGGCGCCGGCCGGTAGGCCGTTGAACGGCAGTCCCTCGCGGTCCGCTTCGGCAATCACGCCGCGGACATCGACCGGGCCGGTGCCCATCTGCACCTTGCCATTCACCCAGCGCCACTCGGAGCGCGGCCGGTCGCGGTAGATCTCGATGCCGTGGCCGTCCGGGTCGTCGAGGTAGAGCGCTTCGCTGACGTTGTGGTCCCCCTGCCCCGGCAGCCCCAGGCCGAGCTCGATCCAGTGGCGCAGCCAGCGGCCGAGATCAGCGCGTGACGGCAGGAGGATGGCGAAGTGGTAGAGGCCGGTATAGCTGCGCCCACCGCGTGGCCAGGGCTGCGCTCCGGCGGCTTCACTGAGGTACAGCAACGGCAGGCCACCTGCACCGAGTGTGGCCGTCGTGGCGTTGCGCGCCAGCACCTGCAGGCCAATCGCCTGCGTGTAGAACGCCAGCGAGCGTTCCAGGTCGGAGACGGTCAGGGCCAATGGGCCAACTTCGGTGGCCGGGTCGATCGTCGTGTTGAGAGGGTGGGCGCTAGTGCTGCTCATGGGGTGGTCCGTTCTGCGACTCGCGATGCACGCCGTGCGTGCGTCATAGATCCAACCTAGCGCATAAACTAACGTTTGTCAAGCGGCTTACAGAGAATTAGTTTATCTGTGCTGGCGGCTGCAAGAACGGCCCTGGGCCGGTGGGTTGGCTGACGACCCCCAGTTGCAGGTCATCCGGCGTGGCGCGCACCAGTCCTGCGGCGATCAGCTGGTCCAGCACGAAGCCGGCTGTCAGGTGCACGTGCCAGCAGACGAGCTCACTGAGCGACGAGTGGCCGAAGCGGTCGACCCGCCGATGCAACTGCTGCAACATCCCGCGCCGCCTCTCGTACTCCATAACGATCCGCTCGGAGACCGGCAGGCAGGCCGCTTCCCACCGCAAGGCGTTCTCCGGCGAGAGCAGCGCCAACCCGTGTTGCTCGGCCAAGTGACAAGGGGTACAGCCTGTGGCGCCAGCGGTTGTCAGGATGTCTTCAACGCGCGCTGCCTGCGCGGCGCGCGTTCCGGCATCCGTTGGCAAGCGCCCGAAGCTGTGGAGCACCCAGCCGGTCCACGGCAGCGGTGCGAGCCCACCGCCGTAACGCCCGCGCCAGTCACGCGGGCCGTCGATCATCCAGATGTAGTAGCGGTCGTCGGGGCGGCCGGGGGCGGGGCGGAGTGGTGGGGCCGGCAGCAGGCTGTTCTGGCGCGCGAAGGCGTTCAGCAGGTCGAGGTCGAGCGCGCGCCCCCCGACCAGCAGCAGCCCGGCATCTGCCAGATCCGCTTTCTGGCCGATGTCCAGCGCGCGAAATGCCCGCTCCAGGCCGGGCCAGGCCGCAGTCACCAGCTCCGCCAGTTCCTCAGCGCAGGCGGCCGCATCCGCCGCCACCATTGCGGCATCACCCGCCCGCGCGACCAGCACATCCGGGGACAATCGCGTGGCATGAACGAGGCTTGCCGCGCGCAGCACCTGTAGCCGGGCATCCAGCTCGTCCCAAGCAAGCCCAAGGACAGCGGCGACATCGAGGAGCGACAGGTCGTCATGGATCGTCAGCAGAATCTGGCGGTTCGTTTCGTCGAGCACCGCGTAGGGGTCGCCGGCTCCGGCGATCAGGATATGCAGCCCATCACTGTCTGCTACCACGTTGCACCTCGTCCGTGGGGAAGCATCGCCCTGTCATCCTGCGTGCGCGGCCACAGCAGATGTGCCACTGCGTGTACCCCCGCGCCCGCGCACCGGGCGAGGGGCCAGTGGTGCGGGTTCCTCCCGCGTGCGTATGCGGCGACACGCTCAAGCGCGGATGCTTCGGTTTCCACCAGTCCAACTGCACTGTCCCGACGTCAGATAGTAGCTGACGTTGTCTGCCAGCGATCCAGCCTGCCCCGCTACTTCCCGGCCGGCAGCGCGCCGAGGATCCCCGCCACAAGGGTATCCAGCACCTGGTCGAACATTTCCGCGTCGGAGGTGTGGCCGAGGCGCACGATCACGGCGTCGCGCGAGGGGATAACCATCGTGACCTGCCCCATCGCCCCGGCTGCCCAGTAGGCGTCCTCC
>QEUZ01000140.1 GCA_003577355.1 Chloroflexota bacterium
ATTGTTGACATCCCTCCGATATGAACATAAAATTAATTATATTCAGAAAATATAACAAAAATAGTCTGGGATAAAGATGAGACATCTGACAACAGATACTGCAAATAATATTCTAAAAAAGGCTGTATTTCAAACCTGTGTTTGAGATACAGCCTTTTCTTTATCTCGCTAATGTACCGGGGAGGATATAAAATGGAAAAATTGACAGAATCGATGATGACTTTAACTCACGGGGAGGAGAACAGCGTGGTTACTTTAAATGGAAATACCCTTACTTTGCCTGAAGTCAAACGAGTTCTTTTTGAAGGAGTAAAGGCTGCGGCATCAGAGGAAAGCATGCTTCGTGTAAAAAACAGCCATGAAGCCGTTAGGAGAATTGTAAGTGAAGAAAAAGTCATATACGGAATAAACACTGGCTTTGGGAAATTCAGCGATGTAAGAATTGACCAGGGAGATGTCGAGGATCTTCAGCTGAATTTAATCCGTTCGCATGCCTGCGGAGTAGGGGAGCCGTTCCCTGAGTCTGTCTCAAGAGCAATGCTTCTTTTAAGAGCAAATGCCTTATTGAAAGGATTCTCAGGCGTTCGTCCGGTCGTGATCGAAACTCTTTTAGCGCTTGTGAATAATAGTATCCATCCTGTCATCCCGCAGCAGGGCTCTCTTGGAGCAAGCGGAGATTTGGCTCCTTTATCCCACCTGGCATTAGTATTAATGGGAGAAGGGGAAGTATTTTACAAGGGGGAAAGGAAGCCTGCGCTAGAAGTGCTTGTTCAGGAAGGAATAGAACCTGTAACCTTACAGGCGAAGGAAGGGCTTGCCCTCATTAACGGCACTCAGGCGATGACGGCAATGGGAGTGATTGGTTATCTGGAAGCAGAAAAAATCGCTTATCAAAGTGAGCTGATCGCAGCACTTACAATGGAAGGATTAAACGGGATAATTGACGCATTTGATGAGAACATCCATCAGGCAAGAGGGTATCAGCAGCAGGTGGATACAGCCAGAAGAATAAGGGAATACCTGTCAGGCAGCAGCCTGATCACAAGACAGGGGGAAATCCGGGTGCAGGACGCCTATTCCCTGCGCTGTCACCCGCAGGTGATCGGCGCTGGGCGCGATACGCTGGGGTTTGCAACAACGGTTGCCGAGCGTGAGCTGGCATCAGCGATCGACAACCCGGTGATCCTGCCGGATGGGCGCGTCGAGTCTGTCGGCAACTTCCATGGTGAACCATTGGCCTTCGCTTGCGATTTTCTCGCGCTGGCGGTGGCCGAAGCGGGCGCGATCGCCTTCAGCCGGATCGACCGGATGCTGGACGCGCGCCGTTCGCGGGGGTTGCCGCCCTTCCTCTCCACCGATGCCGGCGTGAACTCCGGCATGATGATCGCGCAGTACACCGCTGGCGCGCTGGTGGCCGAGAACCGCCGCCTGGCCCACCCAGCCAGCGCGGACTCGATGGCGACCTCGGCCATGCAGGAGGACCACGTCTCGCTCGGCTGGGCCTCGGCCCGCAACTTGCGCCAGATCATCGCCAACACCAACCGCGTGTTGGCCGTTGAAGCGGTTTGCGCCGCACACGCTGTGGAACTGCGCGCACCGTTGCAGCCAGGCCGCGGCGGTGCTGCGGTACACGCACTGGTGCGCTCCGCCCTGCCCGGCCCCGGTCCGGACCGCTACCTCGCGCCGGACCTCGCCGCCGCCGAGGAACTGGTGCGCAGCGGTCAGTTGCTTGCCGCCGCAGAACAGGCTGTCGGGACATTCGCGTAGCACGTTTCTGTCGTTTGCCAAGAAGGGAGCGCTTCCGCCATGAACGACACCCCGCGCGTCATACGTGCCCCACGCGGCAGCAGCATCAGTTGCAAGGGTTGGCAGCAGGAAGCCGCCCTGCGCATGTTGATGAACAACCTGGACCCAGAAGTGGCCGAACGTCCCGAAGACCTTGTCGTCTATGGCGGTTCCGGTCGCGCCGCGCGCTCTTGGGAGGCGTTCGATGCCATCGTCGCGGCCTTGCGCGAGCTGGAGGGGGATGAAACGTTGCTCGTCCAGTCCGGCAAGCCGGTCGGCGTGCTGCGCACCCATCCCGATGCCCCCCGTGTGCTCCTGGCAAACTCCCTGCTCGTGCCCAAGTGGGCCAGCTGGGACGAGTTCTGGAGGCTGGAGGGGTTGGGGTTGACGATGTACGGCCAGATGACGGCCGGATCGTGGATCTACATCGGCACCCAGGGCATCCTGCAAGGCACCTACGAAACCTTCGCCGAACTGGCGCGCCAGCACTTCGGCGGCAGCCTGCGCGGGCGTATCGTCCTGACCGCCGGGCTGGGGGGCATGGGCGGCGCCCAGCCGCTGGCGGTGACGATGAACGGCGGGGTCTGCCTGGCGGTCGAAGCGGACCCGGTCCGTATCCAACGCCGGGTGCAAACGCGCTACTGCGACGAGGAAGCGACGAGCCTGGACGACGCCGTCGCCCGAGCCGAAGCAGCCGCTCAGGCAGGCGAGGCCCGTTCTATTGCCCTGCTCGGCAACGCCGCTGAGATCCTGCCGGAGCTCGTGCGACGCGGCTTCCGCCCAGATGTCGTCACCGACCAGACTTCTGCGCACGACGCGCTGGACGGCTACATCGTGCCGGAAATGACGTTAGAGGATGCGCGCATCCTGCGGGCTGCCGACCCCGACGGCTACGTGCGCCGTTCGCTGGCAGCCATGGGCGAGCATTGCCGCGCCATGCTCCAGTTTCAGCGCAATGGTGCGGTCGTGTTCGACTATGGCAACAACCTGCGCGGCCAGGCCTACCTTGCCGGGGTGGATGATGCGTTCGACTACCCTGGGTTCGTCCCTGCCTATGTCCGCCCGCTCTTCTGTGAGGGCAAAGGCCCGTTCCGCTGGGTTGCGCTTTCCGGTGACCCGGCCGACATCGCCGTGACCGACCGGGCGTTGATCGAGCTGTTCCCGGAAAACGCTGCCCTCCAGCGCTGGTTGACCCTGGCTGGCGAACAGGTGGCCTATCAGGGCTTGCCGGCGCGCATCTGCTGGTTGGGCTACGGAGAGCGCCACCTCGCTGGCCTGCGGTTCAACGAACTTGTCGCTGCGGGGCGCGTCTCCGCACCGATCGTCATTGGCCGTGACCACCTGGATGCCGGCTCGGTCGCATCCCCCTACCGCGAGACGGAGGCAATGCGCGATGGGTCCGACGCCATTGGTGACTGGCCGATCCTCAATGCGCTGGTCAACACGGCCTCAGGGGCGACCTGGGTGTCGGTACACCACGGCGGTGGGGTCGGCATCGGTCTCTCGCTGCACGCTGGCATGGTCGTGGTTGCCGATGGCACCCCGGAGGCAGCGCGCCGGTTGGAGCGCGTGCTGACGAACGACCCGGGCATGGGTGTGCTGCGCCACGTCGATGCCGGTTACGAGCGCGCCGTCCTGCATGCCCGTGCCACCAACCTGCGCATCCCCCTCCCGCCAACCGAAACGGGGGAGTAAGGGACACCGACCAATTGACGCGCCGGCAGGGTTGGGCGATCCTCATGGCAGGCACAGGAATTGCCTGCCATACCATGCGTTGCCTGGATCGGAGCGCCGGTGGCCCCTGACCCGTCTCATCTCGACGCGCTGGAGGTGCGCCCGGACGCGCTCGGCCGGCGCGCGATCACACCTACCGATGTCTCGCAGTTCATCCGCCTGGACCAGTGCCGGCGGTACTTGCGGCTGCGGCTGTTTGACCGTGCCCACCGGCGTGAGTTCGACTTCATGTACGCAGCGGATGTCACGCGACAGTCGATCCCACCGCTGCTGACGCGCAGTGGTGCGCGCTTCGAGCAGGCAACCGAGGCGACTGTTCCCTCACATATACGGGTGAACCTGGCAACGGAACGCCTCCAGGTCGGTGGCCGCCCGGATGACAACGCGCGCGTGCTCCAGCTGCTGAACGACCTCCGCCCCGGCGAGACGCGCATGATCTTTCAACCACGCCTCATCGTCCACCTCGGGGCCTGGACGGTGCGCGGCGACATCGACATTTTGCGCTGCGAGCGTGACCAGCAGGGGCAACTGCACCTGCTGATCGCCGACATGAAGAGCTCGACCAGCGCCAAGGTAGAACACCGCCTGCAGGTCGCCTTCTATCATGAAATGCTGGTGACCATCCTCGCGGCAGCCGGTGTCGCCCATGCGCCGATCGAGCTTGGCGTGCTCTACCGCGGCCCAGCCAGTGATGACGCTGGGCTGACTGAGGAGATACGCGAGCTGCACGCCGAGCAACGCGCCGCCGCGCGCGAGCTGCTGTGGGCGGAAAACGGCTTGCTGGAAATCATCGAGCAGCCCGACCAGTACATCGGTTCTGTCCACGAGCTGGTCACCGCGCCGCGTTCGACTGCCCAGGAAGTCGTCGACACCCCGTTCGAAGCACTGCCCTGGCACCTGACCTATAAGTGCGACGGCTGCATCTACAACGAGTACTGCATGAAGTGGGCCGCCAGCCACGACGACCTGTCGCTGCTGCCGCACCTGAGCGCATCGGAGAAGACGGCGCTGCACTCCCTCGGGTTGCGCACGACGAAGCAACTGGTGGAGCTGCGCGTGCCGTCGCCGACCGACCCACAGGTGCTGCTGCCAGCGCCGGGCAAGGAGACGCTCAACCGCCAGGTCGCGACGACCTGGCCGGTAGGGCCACGCATCGATGAGCTGGTCCATCGCGCGCGCGCCTACCGCCGGTTCAAGGGTGATGACCTCAGCACCGTGACGTACCTCCCGCACAGTGGCCACGGCTCGCTCCCCTACTGCGACCCGCAACACAACCCCAACCTCGTGCGCATCTACATCGACGCCCAGCACGATTACTTACACGACCGGGTGTACCTGCTCGGCGCGCTGCTGACCGGCTGCGAGCACGGCGAGGAAGTCCCGTCGCGCCGGGCAACGGTTGTGCGCATGACCAATGGCCCCCCGACTGCCCCGCTGGATGAAGAGCGCCTCTTCCTGAACTGGATCAGCGATGTCCTGGCAGCCCTGCGCGCCATCGCTGCGCCCGACGACGCTGGCGGGCGCACCGCGCCAGTGCATCTGATCTTCTTCGATGCATTCGCGCAAAAGGTTGTCCTCGATGGGCTCGCGCGCCACTTCGGGAAGGTCGTCGGCGCAACTCCGCTGTACGACTTCATGACCCAGCTGGCAGCATTCGACTCCCCCGTCGTCAGCCTGCTCGAGCAGGAGATCCGCACCCGGCGCAACTTCCCAATGGTCTGCCAATCGCTGCAGGCCGTTGCCGCCTTCCTCGGCTTTGACTGGCGCTCACCGGACGACTACCGTGCCGCGTTCCGCGCCCGCATGTTCGATTTCTGGGGCGCACTGGGCGAAGACGAAGCTGGGCGGAGGGTGGACTGGTACACCAGCAGGGCGCGCTTCAACAGCCAGGTGCCGCTGGAGTATGCCTACGCTGCCTGGGGCGACCTCGAACGCTCGCAGGAACCGGGCGCCCGCGGCGACTACACCCGCTATCGCGCTGCCACGATCGAACGCGTGCTCGGTTTTGCCGCCCGCCGGTTGGAAGCGATCGAGCACATCACCCGCGGCTTCCACGGCAATGAGAAGACGACCAAGACCGCCTTCGACCTCTCGACGCTCGATCAGTTCGTCGACCGCGCTGGCTCACTTGCCGAGGCGATCCACCTGTTCGTCACCACCGAGCGGCACGTCGAGCTGAACGATTGGAAACGCGTCCGGCTGCTGCCGCCGGAACGGCGCGTGCTGGCTGGCGAAACGTTGCTCGTCCGCTACGTTGCCGGCGACCAGGACCCCGGCGTTGCGGAGGAGAACGCCGAGCACCTCCGCCGCCAGCAGCTGCGGGAGCAGTACGAGGCCCAGCTTCCTCCAGAAATACCTGGCGAACCGAAGCCCAAGCTCAGCAGCGCCCAGTATGCGGAGGTCCGCTGGGACGCGACCGACATGGAGTTCCTGCTGCGCATCTGCACCGACGAAGTCGGCGCTGGCATCGAGGAAATCCTCGCGCTCTCTGGCCTGTCGCCCGGCGACTGGGTCGTCATCTACCCGCGCTGGACGATGGACGGCCGCCTGCTGGCCGAGGAGCGCACCCCGTTCCAGCCCACGCCGAAACAGATGCTGTATGGCATGCGCGGTGAGATCCTATCACTCGACCCGGTGCAGGACACCGCAGGTGGGCTGGTCATGATCGTGCGGGTGAAGATCAACCGTCCCTCGTCAACAACACCGGGCGGGTTCTTGTTTGGCGCGTTTCAGTTCGCGTTCGTTGACGGTGAAACCTACTCCCTCGATCCCGACCCGAACGACATCAACGGGTTCTGGCAAAACAAGGTCGTCGAGGGTTTGCTCGGGGGTGGTCGCAATACCCTGTACCAGCGACTGCTCGACCTTGAACACGCCCGCGTCGACTGGCCCGAGGCGGCGGTCGCCGGCCAGCGCCGGTTCCTCCAGGGGTTGGAGGCGCTCCACGCTGCCGGACTACTGCACCCGTTCGGGCCTGCCCAGCGCGACTATATCGGCGGGCGGGGCAACGACCCGGTGTTGCTTGTCCAGGGGCCGCCCGGCACCGGGAAGAGCTACTCGACTGCCTTCGCCGTGTTCGCCAGGTTCCAGGGGGCGCTCGCCGCCGGGCAGGACATGCGCATCCTCGCCTCGTGCAAGACCCACGCCGCCACCGACGTGCTGCTGCTTGCGGTGCACGAAGTGCTGGCGCGGCTGCACACATGGCAGCGTGATATGCCACAGATCTTCGAGCGCTTTTTCGACCAGCGCCTGCTGGATATCCCGCTCTTCCGTCTCCAGCCGCGTGGCGCCCTCCCAGAGGACATCAGGCCGCTGTATGTCAAGAGCCGGGCGCCGGTCGGGCAGGCCAAAATGCTCCACGAATTGCACAACGAGCGCTGGTGTTTCGTTGCCTCAACACCCGGCGGCATCTACCGCATGATGGACGAGGCGTTCACCAAGCGTCAAACGATGTTCGGGCACGACGAGGTCGATTGCCTGATCCTCGACGAGGCCTCGCAGATGAGCCTGCCTGAGGCGATCATGGCAGCCTTGCCGCTCAAGCAGCACGGCCAGCTCATCATCGTCGGCGACCACCGTCAGATGCCGCCGATCGTCAAGCACGACTGGGCCGGCGAGCCGCGCCGGACGTTCCAGGAATTCAAGAGCTACCAATCACTGTTCGAGACATTCCGCGAGAAGAACCTGAAGATGGTGCAGTTCGAAGAGAGCTTCCGGCTGCACCGCGACATGGCCGAGTTCCTGCGCCGCGAGATCTACGTCCACGATGGTATCCCCTTCCACGCGCGCCACACCGAACGACTTGCGCCGATCGACCATCCTGACCCGCTCGTCCGCGCGGTGCTCGACCCAGACTACCCGCTCGTCGTCATCGTCCACGACGAGGCGCGCAGTCAGCAGCGCAACCCATTCGAGCAGGCGCTCATCACCCCGCTCCTCCAGGCGCTGGCGGATGCGTTTGACGACCCGGAAGCGGTTGTGCGTGAGCATCTCGGCGTCGTCGTGCCACACCGGGCACAGCGCGCAGCAGTGCAGAGTGGCGTGCCGGAGATCTCGCTGCGCGACCCGCTCAACGGCTTCGTGGAACTATCCGCGGTCGACACCGTTGAGCGCTTCCAGGGGGGTGAGCGCACCGCCATCCTCGTCAGCGCGACGGAAAGCGACCCTGAGTACCTGTTGGTCTCCAACAAGTTCCTGCTCGACCCACGCCGGCTCACCGTGGCGCTTTCGCGCGCGAAGCGCAAGCTGGTGCTGGTAGCTGCACGCTCGGTCTTCAACGTCTTCAGCACCGACGAAGAGGCGTTTCAGAACGCGCAAATCTGGAAGAACCTGCTCCGGCACACCTGCACCGAGCCACTCTGGGCCGGCCAACGCGTATGGGAAGGCGACCAGATCAGCATTGAAGTGTGGGGGAAGCATGCCGCTGCGCCGGAGGACACGCCCTGAGCGAACACACCCAGCAGGTTCCTCCGCCAACCCCGCTCTGCGCACAATTACCGGCAGTCGTCGCGAGCAGGAGGCCGACGTTGGAAGTACAGCCCCAACCATCGCTGATGTCGCAGCTCTCCGCCGACATTGCGCGTGTGGTCGAACGCGCCGCTGCGTCGGTCGTCGCGCTGCACCTGCCGGGTCATCCTCGCACGAGCGCCGTCGTCTGGGCGCCGGGCATGCTCATTGCCGCCGACCATGCCGTACCACACGACGAGAACATCACGTTGCAGCTACCCGACGGTAGCCACCACCCGGCGAGCGTCACGGGCCGCGATCCGCTCGCCGACGTGCTCGTCCTGGCAGCGACAACTGGGCCGATACCGCCGGCAACCCCTGCGCCCGCGCTTCCGCGTATCGGGGAGGTGGTGCTGGCAGTCGCCCGGCGCACACCTCGCCGGCCTCGCGCCGCGTTCGGCGTTGCCGGGACGCTGCTCCGCGTCGCACCGGCGCGGCAGGGACGCGCTAGCGAAGCGACGCTGCAGTTCATCGCCTCGACGGTCACCCTCCAGCCTGGCTTGGCGGGTGGACTCCTGGTAGATGCGCACGGACACATGCTCGGCCTGGTGACCCGGCCGTTGCGCCACGGGGTCGCGACGCCGACCGCGCTGGTTGCACAGGTTGTCGAGCAACTGCGCACGCATGGCCGGGTGAAACGTGCCTACCTCGGCATCACCAGCCGTCCGGTCACCGTCCCCGACTACATCACGTCCACAACACAGCGTTCCGGGCTGCTCGTAGTCGGCGTTGCGCCAGATAGCCCGGCGGCGCAGGCCGGCGCGATCGTTGGCGACATCCTGCTCGCGCTCGACGACCAACCGCTCGGCGACACCGACAGCCTGCGGCGCAGCCTGACACAGGAGCAGGTGGGCCGGTCCGTCCGCCTGCGTGTGTTGCGGGGCGGGCTGCCGGTAGAGCTCGACGCATTGCTGGGGGAACGATGACCAGCGTCCTGATCGTTGCAGCCTACCCGTCGGTGCGTGCCGGACTGCGGGCAATGCTCGTGAACGAAGATGACTTGCGAGTGCTTGAAGCAACCGCAGGGGCCTGGGACGAATCGGAAACAGATGAGCAGCCAGATGTGCTGCTGGTCGACCTCGACCCCGGGCGCGGAGACCAGACCGAGCGCCTGGCAGAGCTCTATCCAGATGCCGCCCTGGTCGTGCTGCACGACCGGCCGGAGGACTACCGCCACCTCGAAGCCGAGGCTGGCAATCCGCACGCCGCGCTGCTGAAGGATGCTGGGCCACGGGAGATTATCGCGGCGGTACGCGCGGCCGCTGCCGGCCTGTTCAGCTTCGACCCGGCGATCGCCGCACAGCTGGTTACTCGCCCCGGCAGCTACTCGCGTACCCCGACCGACGCCGAAGATCACCTGACCGAACGTGAAACGCAGGTGCTGCAGCTCCTTGCGCTCGGCCTGCCGAACAAGACGATTGCCAGTGAGCTCGGCATCAGCGAGCACACCGCCAAGTTCCACGTCGGCTCGATCATGACCAAGCTCGGTGCAGCCTCGCGCACCGAAGCGGTCGCACTCGCCGCCCGGCGCGGGTTGCTCGTGCTCTGAGCGAGAAATCGGCATCAGGAAGACATCTGTATTGACGTAATCTTAGAAGGAGCGCGCCAGAAGGCTGCCTGAGCCATCGCTCAAATGGCGCGCGGACACGCTAGCCCTGATACCGAAAGCAGCCGACATCGTGATCGTCGACCACGCCGACGCTCTGGAGAAAGGCATAGATAATCGTTGTGCCGACGAATGTGAAGCCGCGCTTCTTCAGGTCTTTGGAGATCGCGTCCGAGAGCGGGGTGCTGCTTGGCGTGTTCTCAAACGTGCGGCCTGGTACGCGCACTGGGCAACCATCGACCCAGTTCCAGAGCCATCTGTCGAACGACCCTGCCTCGTCCTGGATGGTGAGAAAGCCGCGCGCGTTCTTCGCGGCCCCGTAGACCTTGAGGCGGTTGCGGACAATCCCTGGGTCGGCTAACAGCCGCTGGAAGTCCGGCTCGCCGTAGTCCTGGAAGCACTCCAGCATCAGGCGCTCGAACAACTCCCGGTCGTCGTGGCAGGGGACGCCCCATTCCGTGTCGTGATACACCACCATCAACGGGTCCGCTCCGGCCCACCAGCAGCGCCCGGAATCCGCGATCACGTGTGTTCCTCTCTGCTCGCACGTCTCAGTGTCCGTACACAAGAGTAGAACACATGTTCGCTTCCGTCAAGGCCAGGACGCGTTCTGATGCAGACACAGAACAGCGCCGCGTAGAAACCCCGCGGCGCTGTTCTGTCGATCTGCTCCGAGATTACTACTCAGATGTGGAGGACTGCGTCACCGTCTTGCCGGGTATCCGTTCGCCCGGCGCGACGGGCTTGGCGGCGGGTTTTGCCTTTTTCGGCTTGCGGACTTCTTTCCCGCCCTTGTTCCTGTCCTTGGCCATCCCGACCTCCTTCTGTGGGAGTGTTGTCCACCTCCTGCGGTGGCACAACTGGCGAGGGACGTTAGCCAGTGGATGATAGCACGCATGCAACGAGTGGTTAGACCAGCGGCAGTGGCTTCGCTAATCGCCGCCGGGAGGGTTGACCAGCCCAAGGGCCGGCGCTGGAGCCTCGATTACTGCTGGTGCGGGTTGCGGCACAACCACCGGCCGCACCTTGATCGCCAGCGTCATCCCTGCGGCAGCGACACCCATCGCGACGTTTGCGACCAGCGAGGCGTGGTAGTTGCCCACCAGGTCGCGGTCGAGCCCGGCCAGCACCGCACCAACGCCGGTGCCGACATTCATGGCAGTGAAGATGAAGCCGAAGACCGTACCGAGTGACGCGCGCCCGTACAGGTCGGCGGCGATTGCCGAAGCCAGCGGCGTCGTCGATGTCCAGGAGATGCCCAGGACGATCGCCGCGATGAAGATCCCAGGGATCCACGCCCCG
>QEUZ01000532.1 GCA_003577355.1 Chloroflexota bacterium
GATGCGGAGGAGCGTCAGCCGTACTCGCGTGCTCCACTGGGTTCCCGCCTCTCCCTCATCCCCTCCTGCAGGAGCGATGATATGGCAGTTCTTGGCTATATCGGAGGTTGCCGCACCGCTTCTCTGGCCGTACGATGCGCCGCTTGCGACTGTTGCGCGGAGAGGGGATTGAGGATGCGCTTCTTTACCGGTGGGATCAACCACGAAACCAGCACGTTTTCGCCGCTGCCTGCCACACTCGAACGGTTCTTTGAAACGCACTACGCTCGTGGCGACGAGCTCATTTCGTCGTCACGGGGCACGAAGACGGTGATCGGTGGGTTCATCGACGCTGCCGATGCGCTGGGCATCGAGCTCGTCCCAACCATCCATTCGTTCGCAATGCCGTCAGCCGCGGTCACTCGTGAGGCCTTCGAGACGCAAATGGCCGACACACTGGACGATTTGGAGGCCGCGCTCGCGGCTGGTCCGCTCGACGGGGTGTTGCTCGGGCTGCATGGTGCGATGGTGATTGAGGGGATCGACGACGGCGAGGGTGAATATCTGCGACGCGTGCGTGAGGTCGTTGGGCCGGATGTTCCGATTGTGACGGAGCTGGACTTGCATGCCAACATCTCGCAGGAATCGGTGGAGCTTGCCGACCTGATCGTCGTCTACCACCTCCTGGCCCGCATGGTCCGTAAGGAGATCAACCCGACCCACGCGTTCCGCCAGATACCGGTGTTGGCAAACTTGACTGCCCAGTACACCAACCGACCTCCAATGCGCGATTGGGTGGCGCTCTGCCACGCGATCGAGAGCCGGCCAGGCGTTCTGACGGCAAGTATCGATGCAGGGTTCCCGTATGCCGACATCCCCGACACGATGATGAGTTGCTACGTCGCAACCGACGGCGACCAGGCCCTCGCCGAACAATACGCAAACGAGCTGGCACAGTTTGCCTGGGACAACCGAGCAGGCTTTCAGGCTACCCCACTGGGTGTCGATGAAGCGGTCGTCTATGCAATGTCGCAACCTGGCCCAATCTGCCTTGCCGACATCGCCGACAACACTGGCGCCGGGTCATCAGGCGACGGCACGGAGATCCTGCGCGCGCTGCTCCGGCACGGTGCGCGTTCTGCAGTCGTTGCGCTTGTC
Organism: Chloroflexota bacterium; assembly: GCA_003577355.1. Lineage (GTDB taxonomy): Bacteria > Chloroflexota > Chloroflexia > Thermomicrobiales > CFX8 > CFX8. The sequence continues at coordinate 1,138 of QEUZ01000532.1, forward strand.
TACGATCCTGAGGTAGTGCGTCAGGCGGTTGCTGCTGGGGTTGGTTCGACGATTGATGTCGTGCTGGGCGGTAAGGTGGACGATCGCCACGGCGCCCCGGTTGAGACGAGTGCCTATGTGCGCGCGATAACCGATGGTCGCTTCGTGAACGATGGCCCGCTGGGCACTGGGTCACATGCCTCAATGGGCGTTACCGCAGTGCTTGTCCTTGGCGGCGACGGGGGCATTGAAGTCATCGTCACCTCCTATCGCTATGCGCCCAACGATGCCAACGCGCTGCGCTCGGTCGGCATCGAGCCGACCAAACGCCAGATCGTCGTGATCAAGTCGGCTGTGCACTACCGCGCAGACTTTGAGCCGATCATGCGGGAGATCGTCGAGGTGAACGCACCTGGGCTTTCCAGCCCCGACTGGTCGCGCTTCACCTACCGGCGACTGCGGCGACCGATCTACCCATTGGACCCTGAGATGGAATGGTCGCCGCAGAGCTAGGCGGCGCACGCACGAAAGAGGAACCAGCATGGGCAGGAGAACCGAAGAACGAGATGTCCGAGACTTCCACAGTATCGACTTGCGCGGTACAGGCGTCGTCACCGTCATTCAGGGAGATAGCGAACGCCTGACCGTTGAAGCTGACGAGAGGACACTCCCTGAGATTGAAACGGTCGTCGTTGACGGGGTGCTGCGCCTGGGCTTCAAGCGCACAATCGGCTTTGCCTGGCGGCCTGGGACGATTCACTTTGAGGTTTGGATGCGTGAGATCCGCGGGTTGCGCGTATCCGGCGCGGGGGACATTCGCTGCAACCGCGTGCGGGCCGATGCGCTTGAACTGCGCGTGAGTGGATCCGGCTCGATTGACCTAGACCACGTGGAAGC